>JBAYMS010000046.1:0-11791 GCA_041663425.1 Candidatus Omnitrophota bacterium | reverse complement strand
TAGCCGCCATCGCGGTCTCTTCGGAATCATAAACCTTTGCTTTGCCTTTAAATTTCATCATCTTCTCGGAAACTGCCGCCTGTTTTATGACAGCTCCTTCGGGCGATAGGTTGCCCTTCAAAACCGCTATACCGCCTTCTTTGTGATAGGCGTTCTTATAATCTCTGATCACATTTTCATCCAGAATCTGGGCATCATTGGCGATCTGGCTGATCGTCTTCGAGCTGCAAGTCATGATATCATCGAGCTGATTTCTCATGCGCTTTATCATAGCCGGAATGCCACCTGCTGAATCCAGGTCTTCCATAAAATGCTCACCACCCGGCAGAATATTTGCCAGATGCGGCGTATGTTTCGAAATTTCATCAAATGTCTCAACCGGAAGATCAACTCCGAACTCTTTCGCGACTGCCATAATGTGAAGAACTGTATTGGTCGAGCCGCCGAGCGCCATATCAACTTTAATGGCATTCTCAAAAGCTTCTTTTCTGCAAATCGTCCTCGGGAGCACGTTACGCCTGACCATATTGACTATCTTCTCGCCCGATTCCTGCGCGATCCTGTCCTTCTTCGCTGAAACAGCCAAAGCTGTCGCGCATCCGGGAACGCTCATCCCGAGCGCTTCAGTTACGCAAGCCATGGAGTTCGCCGTGTAAAGACCCTGGCAAGCACCTGCACCAGGGCAAGCGCACATCTCAAGGCTATTCATCTCTTCCTGAGAAATCTCACCATTTTTGAACTTTCCAACCGCTTCAAATGTATCTTTGACCATTGAAAGCCTGCGGCCTCTTAAGTTTCCGCTCATCATAGGCCCTGCCGTAACAACGATGGTAGGCACATTCAGCCTGCCCGCAGCCATAAGCATGCCGGGCGTGATCTTGTCACAATTTGTTAAACAGACAAGTCCGTCGAGCTGGTGCGCTTTCATGATACACTCGATCATGTCCGCTATAAGTTCACGTGAAGCCAGTGAATACTTCATACCGCTATGCCCCATCGCGATACCATCGCAGATGCCGGGAATACCAAAAAAGAACGGCACGCCGCCTCCGGCTGCTATACCACGCTCAATGAAACGCTCTAAACGGGCCATATGAATATGGCCCGGGATAAGGTCGGTTCTGGATGTGGCTACGCCTATAAAAGGTTTGGCCATATCCTCTTTAGATACACCTGTAGCATATAAAAGCGATCGCGCCCCTGCGCGTTCAATACCCTTTTTGATCTTGTCGCTACGCATAGTTTCCACCCTCTGAAATTTTGATAAAAAATTTCATCCCGTGGCCCCTCTATGTATATATAGAGGAAACGCCAAGGGACGTTTCAATGAGGTTTAATTATATAATGATACGTCCTATAATGTCAAATAAATCCATCTTATAGGCAAATTTTCAGGAATTACGCGGAAATCATGAAGGCTATGAGGCGCTCGTTCATTTTAGAAATTTCACCTGCGGGGATCTGTCTTGTAGGCGGTAAATCAAGGGTAAATTGGCGGGCGAATTCGACAGGGTCGTCCAGTAAAGACGGGTCTATCTGTCCATTATACGCCCTCCCATTAAGGACAGAGTATATTCGCAGCAATGCAGCAACGGCAGCTGATCTGTCGGGCATGCGTAATGCACGCAATGCGGCAACGACACCTTCTATCTGAGCAAAGTCCACAATCTTACCGTTGACAACAAGCACCCTTGCGGCAGCATCGCTTTCCAGAACATCTTTTATGTGCGAGGCATCGCTAACCGCAACGTCAAAAATAGCGTTGGGGCATTCACTCCTTATAGCCGCCATCGCCTCCGCAACAGTCTCTCTTCCGTTAAGAATATGGACTTTCTCAGTGGAATCTGAGGCGGCAGAAGCTTTATTCAACTTCGTAATAAAGGTGCTCTGTTGGGCTATGGGAACGATTTCGTTTTCAATTATGCGCCACACGATCTTATTATCGGGAATTGCCGGCTTTATGTCGCGGTCTATTTTATTAAAAGCAGTCATAGTAACGAGCTCTTTCGCGACCCGTGCATTACCTATATCAGCCGCACCAAATATAGTCTCTCCCGCCCTGGCCCCGGATAAGTGCCGCAGATCCATCACTCGATTTAACATCTCCTGCGCATACTCAGCCTCATTCCCGCCCTTCGGACCGCGCATCATCTTCGTAAGTCGATAGCTTTCGCTGCCCATGACTTTTTCGAGCACGCCCAAGGTTTCGAGCGTTTCACATAGCAGCCTCTCCGCTTCGAGCGGTTTAAAACCTCTCTCAGCGATCGCCTGTGTTAATAGCGCCTCGCCGTCACGCACTGTCGCCTCATCCCTTATCGCCATTAAAAATTCCGCCGGGGTCGCTGCGTTCATCGTAGGTTCGCGTTCCGGGGCGTCCGGCTTCACGCTTCGCCAATACGGATTTACACCTACGATAAGATCGACAAGAGCGGATTCACCGTTTAATAGGCTCCACAGCTGCTCCTTATCTACATGACTTATCGCGCCGGTGTAGGGCCTGTCATTCTCCTGTAATTCAGCTGCGGGGATCATCACCATTCCCTGTTCGACAAAATTCGTATATTCCCATTTATTTTCAGGATCAGGTTTCGACATCACAAATTGATCCGCAGATAGATCCAAGATAAACGGAACCCCAAAAAACTTAATGACCAAAAATTCATGCAATGGTGAAAACATATCAATCTGATCCCACCATATATTGTATATGCGTTCATCGTACGGATAAAAATTATGCTGTCCGGGGTTGTTATCATAAAATTCCGTCTTTTGCATAACGATGTATTCAACCTCGGGGAAATCATTGTTCATTACCTCTTCCGCGTTTCTACAAACCTCTAGACAAACATTGGGGTAAATATTCCCTCCCAACATATTATTAAGCGATCTTACGACATCCGCTTCATCTCTTACTTTATGCATCGCTTCTATAAATTGCGCCGCTTTTACCTGCTCAGACTCCGACAATGGTCTTTTCATGTATTTACGCAGTAGATTGCCAAATTTGATGCTGTCAATTTGATTATACTGCTCGTAACGATACGACGCATAATCGGAAACAGTCTCCGAAGAAGGCGTATCCGCAAAATCCTGATTTGTCACAATTTCAGCGCGCCTGTCTGCTATGGCCGATTCAATACCTTCGATAAACCTATCGGCATCCTTGACTTCAAGATACCAGTCAATATCATCTCCGACAGGTACGGATGCGAGCCCCAAAGGCCTCATCGTTTCATAAAAAGCTTGAGCATCAACATTGGTCTTCATTGAATTAAGTCTGATCGCGCCCTTGGCCGCAGTATCCTTGCTCAACTTCACGATTGCCTGCATCAGCCGCCAGCCCACATGCTTAAACTTCCTGCCTGCGCCGGCCTGATATAAATTTTCAGAATTTGTCGACAAAAGATTTATATATAATGGATCAGTTTCGGAATAAATCAGCCTACCCTCCATATTACCGTCCACTTCCAGGGGAATAGTGATCATTTCATTTGTGCCGCGCAGCATCCGTCTCAACTTTTTTATCTTCGCCGGAACGCTCATGCCCGTTTTTACATCAACAACAAAAGTATTCGATACAACCTGATCGGCGTCGACATTGGGAGCCGGGCTCAAATCCTCTTTGTCTAACTCCGGTAATTTTTCACTAAAGGCATCGTCATTGTAGAACGCAGCACCGACACCACGGTGATTTTTAGCATCGGCATTTGATACTACAGGCTCAATCTGGGCGTCAGAACCGTCCCCAGCGTCGGCTTCAAAATAATCATCAGGCAATTTAAAGTATCTTAGTAAAGCTTGCTGTGTTTTTTTATTAAACCTTGCGGTCTTGCCTTTTAATATATCAGCCAATACAGTACTACCCAAGCCTAGTTCGCTAGCAAGCATTGTGGAACTCAAATTTCTATCAGCCTTAAGCCGTAAGATCATTTCTATCACACGCTGCCGCGACGATTTAATTTCTCTAAGTCTCGCTAAAATACTTTCTTCATCGCCTTCACCCGTAAGAATATACTCTAAAGGCACTCTGGATTTGGTTGCTAATAAAATCGCGCGATTATAAGTAGGATATGTGACGCCCCTTTCCCATGAAGATATGGCTTCCACGCTCACGCCTACCGTATTTCCCAAATCTCTTTGAGACATTTTTAAAGCATTTCTTATTTTGTATATTCTTTCACCAGGATTTCCGGAAACAAATGATTTTGGAAGCCAAAAATCAATATCTGCATATTCGCCTTTTTTGACCTTGTCTGAAATATAGCTTATAATCTCACGGACATTTGTATATTTCTTATGTAAAATCCGCGCTATCTCTTTTGATGTTTTACCGTCCTCGCATGATAAACGTACTACAAATTTCGCGGCAGGAGATAAAAGCTTTATATTTGCATCGTTCAAAAAACCTGCTTCCCATACCCCGATTTCATCTTCATCCACCCCATCTTTTTTACCGGAAAGATCGGGAACAGAAGCCTCCTCCTCTGTAATCTTGCCTTCATCACCTATGTTCATAAAAAATTGTCTAGGGACAGGTACCAGCCTTTTCTTACCATTTTCGTAAACTGCTACACCCAAATCTTTTCTTATCGCGTCCCCGGCAGCCCATAAACCTTTATTCTGATATATCCATTCGGAGAGCGTCGTTCCTTTCGCCGGATCAAAAGTTCGCAGCGCCTCTTGCACACCAATATCTGCATAATACTCGTAGTCGTTAGCATGCTTTCCATATCTCGTCCGCAATATTTTTGCAAGCACTTCCGCATACTTTAAAAGCTCGGCTTCTGAAACATCAGCCCATGTCGTTGCGGAAATTTTTGAGGACGTGTCACTTTGGGACACTACACGCACCACATCGCCGCGCGACGTATCCCTATTGCTTCCGAATCCCGTCGCGAATCTTTCGCCGGGGTTTCCTTCCGGCGGCTTCTTATTATTAAACGCCTGCTTCGCGCTACGCGACATTGCGCCCGATGCATCATTCGCCGCTGTTTGCGAAGAGATAGGTCCGGGCTGGGCGTCAGAACCGTCCCCAGCGCTATCGCCCATGCCTGCATTGCCAGAAAGCATTTCTTGTAGAATAAAAGGAGATATAAAGAAAACTGCAATAGTCCCAAAAAACATACTAATATCACCTGGGGAACCGCCAAATATATAATCAAAAACTCCATGCCATAAAAAAACGTCGAAGGCATTCAGAATCGCACCATAAGATAGAAACAAAAATGCAGCTTTTAAGCCAGGGCCGCTTTGATGCAGATTATTATACTCAATCATCCTTGGCAGGATAAATGATGTAAATACAATTAAAAAAGCTACAGCACTATAGATAATGTAAGGCATATTTACATAATGAACGCAAATTTCAATATGGCAAGACCAGGGGTCGTTTATAGAATAACTGAGAGATGTTTTTAAGCTTGCGGCCCATAAATCACAATGCTGCCTTGCTAACGTCATTAAGTTTTCCGAATCAACTATAATGGATATATTTTTTGCACTTAATAAGAAAACCTGCTCTATGAAATAATTTATGCCGAGCATGATAGTCGGTATGCCTAATAGAGTAATAAACTTTTGAAGGTAAGGACTCTTACCAATGTTAGTGACAGCGTCCGCTCTATTAGGCAGGATAACCTCATCGGAAACCACCTTGGTTTCCGATGTTTTACTATCCGAATCCTCCGCGTCAGTAAAACCTGTATCATCTGGATCCACAGCTTCGCAGGAATCCGTAACTACATTTATGTCAGCCGCCGGCATTTCATTTTCGATATAATTTATAAAAGATGGAGTGTTTATCCGCCAGAATATCTTTTCTACGCGCTTCGTATCGGCGTGAACCGCATCCCTCGGAAGCCGCCTGGCGATAGATATGGACGGACGCGCAAGCATAAGAATACCCACGTCGAAATAATGACGCCAGTCTTTTTTGAGCAGGTAGTTGCCCTCTATTATTACTATCGTATCCCTGTCTACAACTACTGACTCGTTGCGGTCAAGTCCGCCTCCGCCGTATTTATTGTAAAGGTCCCTCAGATCCAGGATCATCTGCGGCTGGCTGCTTCTGTTAAATTCTTCCAGCCTATCCAATACTTCTTTTTCAAACTTTTTCCTGCGCAGCGATATTTCATCATCCCGCAAGCTTACTGCATTTTTTGAAAGCTCCTCGTCCTGCCTTACATATCGCTCATTCCTGCCGCCTATAAACCAATCGCGGCTGATCACCACGGCCTTTTTACCTGACGCCCTGATCAGTGCCGCAGTCTTTTTAGCGCTCGTCGTTTTAAAAGCCCCCGCAGGCCCGTCAAAAGCGGCAATACATACCTTGCCGTCCTTATGCAAAGAAGCGCTGGATGCCATGAGGCGCTGGGCTATATCAGGACAGGTGGAATCGTCAAATAGGACCTGGTCACTTATACCTGCAATATACCGATCGTAACGCGCGTCATATTTAGTTTTAAATGACATCAGATCAATTTCAAGGCCACCGGTAACCGGCACTGCATCCATCCTCTTCATCGGAGGGGTCATAAACTGTGCCCCGGGTAGATTTCGTTTTATAACGGCATTGTCTTCTTTCTGCGCTTCTGTCATTCCGTCGTTTAGACTGATGCCGGCCTCATCCGCAGGCACACCATGTTTCCAAGACACGACAGGAGCAGACGCAGGCACTGAAGCAACGGCCAGCTCGTATTCTTCCCGTATTTTTTCTATAATTTTAATTACAGAATTAATATACGGCAGGCACTCCTGTCTTCCGTTCTTATTTTTAAACTTAAGCCCGTCAAAACATCTCTTAAGCTTTTTAGCCTCATCAACACCAATGGGCTCCATCGAATAATCCTTCAGGCACTGATCTATTTTATCGATCATCAGGACTATGGTTTTATCCCATTTCTGCGTCAATATATTATCCTTAAAAAGGTATGGCCTTACTATCCTACGCATAGACGACAAACTCCTTCGATAAGTCCTAAGACGTTCGTCAAATTTTTCGTATTCCAGGTGTTTTTCTAGGGCGGTTTTCGATAATGCTACCCCATCGGACCCTTCACCCTCCGGAGCGATACTGCCACCATCCCTATCCTTAGGATAGAAAACGATTTCGTCACCGTCTTTTACAACATATTCCTGATAGATGCCCATCCTTTGTTTGTGCGTCATGGAATCGCGTTCACCGCTTACCGTCTTACCATTTATACGCACTATGTAATCCTGGATATCTATATACCTTTCCGATAATATGTCAAAAATAGTGGCCCCAACGGGAATGCTCTGAGGAATAGTGTTAAGCTTTATCTCCATCGAACTGGGAATATTAAAACCGGATTTTGCATTGCTTTCCATGCGAAGACGGATAGCCTGCAAAGATCCTTCAAAGTTGCTGATTTGTTTACCCGCATCTCTTCCATAAGCATATTCGAGGAAACTTACCGCATCTTTAGTCCCAAAAACTTCCTCAGCCGCTTCTGCAATATCCTCGATACCAAACCCCGAATGAATCAACGCCGAAACCACAAGATAAGGGTTAATGTGATCATCCTGGGTAAAATTATCTAAATCAATCATAGTCCCGTCGTAATATAAACGCGGTCTTTTATGTATAACTACATTGGCACGTTTCGGGTCTTCGAGAAATATTTTTCTATCGAACAAGAGGTAGAATAATAAATAAGTCCTTATCGCATAACGGTCAAGCCTGCTTTGAGACAAAGATGCGTTGGTCTGCGGAACAATACCTTCTGCGAAAACTATGCGGACCTTGCTTCTTGAATCCTTTACCAATTTTGCGTCGATCACCGGAGGATAAATATGCAGTATTTTTTTCCGAGCTTTTCTTGCTATCTCGATCTGCGTCCTGGCAAATTTTTCATTATATAAATATCCGGAATCAGATTCTATGACATCGGACTTCACTACTTTTAGCATAAAACATAACGCACTACGACAGCCTTTTATTTTTAAATTAACCTCATATGCTTTTTTAAAACTCCCTTCGCCTACATGCCGGATATCTACTGAAACAATATCAGATAGCACAAGATCAGGCCTTGCAAAAATGTCACGGAAAACATCTCCCACAAACAGCGGATCCGACAGAAGACCGTCAACCATTTTACGGTCTATGGTTTCCTGTTCCACGCCGTCCTTTTCTTCTATTGTCATATTGGCGAAGAGTTCTTCCTGGATTCCAAACAGCCGAGCGACTTCGCCCAGCTCGATCCAGCTTGCCCGGCAATATTCTCCGGGCTTAAGCCCGTTAAGATTAACGGCTCCTACAGATGACCCTATAATGTTTTCAGACATGATATTATTTCGTTTTAAGAATAGGGGTAATAATGATTCGTATTTTTTAGCCATGCTTAACTTTAACCACTGGCGCCCATCACCCGACTCTACAGATTCTGCTGTATTTAACTTAAAAAAGTGTGCACAGTTTGAATATGTCTGCCCATCCAAGCCGAACAAATGAATTCCGTTGCCGCATAATCTCTCCCGACGCCTATCAGACAAAACCTGGTCGCTCAAAATGCTATAGCTTATCGGTACTTCCGACATATCGTAAGACGCCGCGGCGGAATCAAGATCAGCGCTCTGACTCAGCAAGATAATGCCTTCACGCCCATCGGCAACGCCAGCCAGTATGCGGGCATTCTTGAGCTCTGCCGGCAGCGAATTCCATATAGAATTTGCTGAGCCTTTCCGCAAAGACTCTCCCGCCTTTTTATAATAGATCACGACATCTTCGGGTTTTACCTTAAAGGGCAGCCGCCTATTCTCCCCCCATGCGGCAGGTTTTGCAGCCATCTCTTTCTCTGACAGCTCCTTAATAAGCTCATCCTGGCCTGGCTGTGCTTTTTCTACCTTGGCTTTATTCAGGTCTTCAAGCGCTTCAGCTGTACGTAAATTTACCTGATCACGATATTCAAATGGCTCCTTATCAGGCTGAACAGTATCTTTACTGGTTAAAATTCCATATGCAATATCCAACAGCTTCTCAAGGCATTCAGTAAATAATAAATTATCGGCATTACCCGGAGCCGTAACGGTGAGACGCACAGTAGTGCCACGGGATAATTTATCTCCCTCCCTCATAAGACCCATCGCGCTAATTGGGATCTCCCTATATTTATCGCCTTCTTTTAGCTCGAATTTAAATTTAATACCGAGAGAAGTGTCCTCTTTTGACTTTCGGACAACAGACTCTAAAAGCAAGAAAGGAAACAGATGATGCTGAGTATTAAGCTCAAACTCTTTCTGCACACTACACATATTTTCAGGACTTTCCTCGTAGGAAGCTTTATTCCTGCGCCCCTGCCAGAAATGCGCACCGAAAGGTGCGGCGAGACGCGCCGGATCTATAAAGTCCATAGGGGATAATGAATCGATGGATGGAAATAGCTCGGCCCCTCTACCCAACGCGCGGTTACTCCGTCCATTAAAAGCCCGTTTAGCCGAAACTGTAATTTCATGCTCATTTAATTTTTGGGATTTCCCATGTCCTAGATATTCCTTAAATATCGGTTCCCTCGGAACTTTGCCGCTTATTACTTCTTCCGTCTTTTTGATAAACCCTCTGACCTGCCCAAGCAAAAGATGCTTGCCAAGCTTACTATCACAGAATATTTCCTTAAACCGCGGACATATCCTCTGAATCCTATTTATTTTTTCAGTCCATTCATCAATTTTCCCCGATATTTCTTCCAGTTTTTCGCGGCTGATCTTCCTGGAGCCTTCAACAAAAAATCGATCAGGTTCAGATCTCACAAATTTATAATCTTTAAGCTCTTCGAGTAAAGTTTCTACTTCGTGCGGAATGTATATTAAATCCTGATACGACGATATATCTATAGACCGGTCATTTTCATCATCAAACACAGCCCGTATAGCGTTAATGGTAATGACAAAAGATTTAAGTTTTTCCTTTATGCATTCGAGATAGAATATAGAATCCCTCACATCGGACTGCATATCAAAGACGTGCCCTTCAAGAGCTAGTTCAATAATATCGAGATAATCATAAAATCCGATCCGGGCAAGATGAGCATCCTTTTTGTTCTCATCGTAAGCAGCCGCTTCTTTAAGCCTCCTAAATACCTCTGCAAACCTAAGCTCACCATGTATTTCGCTTTTCATGAAAACATTTTTAACATCTTCATAACTTTTAAGGTCCCGTATGTCTGTATAGCAGAGGCTTCCGGGATTAAAAAAGTCGGCCGATCTAAATCTGAGCACGCTAAATAAATATTCAACGTCACTCTTTATGATTGGTGTGCTTTTTCCAAAGTCGGTCCTAAGCCACCAAAGAGCATAGATAGCAATTTTACGATTGCTGCTTTCAACATCAGATAATTTATCGTAGAAGATTTTAGAAAATTCGAAGACAGTCCTTTCAATGCGCCCGCAGAATATTCTCTCCTGCGCAGACTCTCTGGTCTTCAGAATGCGCCACGCTTTAGCCAGATGGAAAAAGACTCTTTCAGGCTCAGATGCTTCAATAGCCCTGTTCATCTCTTCGTGAACTCCGGGCACGCAGCCTGCCATCTCTTCCTGGAGGTCTCTGAGCTTTGGGATATTTACACTTTTCCATTCCCGCAATTTCGCCTTAGCCTTTGCCCCTTTTCCCTTCCCGGACCCGTGCGATGAATTGCCCGCTGCGATATTGACATCGCTGTCATCGCGGTCAAAGGTTTCACCGGACTCGATATACGCTTTATAAAGCTCATCCCAATCGAGCAGGTGTTTATACTTTTCAAACAAATGTTTCAGCGATCCGGAATTTCTGTGAAACGCATATGCCGCTTCTTTAGCGCCAGGGTTACCTATTATCCAGACATTCCTAAAATCATAATCGTTAAAGATATGCCGCCAGTTTTCGGATAAATTTTTTCGCGCGATTTTCCAGGGAATCCATTGTCGCAATTCATTTTTACTATGGTCGATTATGTGTTCACGCTCTCTAATCTCGTTTGAGGCAATCCGTCTTTTTACGGATTGGAGCCTGCTTTCGTTGTAATACGCAAGACTTTTATCAGCATATATTACAGGCACCCCATTCCACTTGCCAAGACCTTCGTGGGCAAACTGGCCTCGTTTTTTAAACAGATCAGGAATAGCCACTATTAAAATCGGCATTAATTTACCGCCGATCCTTAACCTGTCTTCACGCTTCTCAAGATTTTCAAATCCACCGGCATCATTTACAACGGATTCGATATAGCTATTTATAGCTTTATGATTTAAAAGACCATAGCCTTCTTCAAACCTCTCCCGAAATTCTTCGATCGTTAACGCAGACTTTGGCGCAAGATTCTGATAGTCGGCGGCAAAAGCAACGTCATTAAACAGAAAGGCTACCGCGAGAATGGCCGCGATAGCCTTCTTTATAATATTCCGTATATTTTTATTTAATATAGTCTCTGTCATATAATTTAAACAAATATAGTGTTTAAATTATATCATGGGACTTGGTTAAATCAAGAGAAAGTTAGCTAGCTTTTTTTAACCTAACTAAGCGTTTTTCTACCTCGGGGTGGAAAACTTTTTATTGCTTATAGATGCGGGGAACTCGGTTTGAAATGGCACAGATACTTTCGTAGGCGATCGTTCCTGCAAGCCGCGCCAGCTTTACCATCTGGATCTCTTCCTTGCCCTGACGCCCTATCAGGACAACCTCATCACCTATCTTCACATCCTTGATATGCCCGACGTCTATCATCGTCTGGTCCATAGTCACCCTGCCAACCACGGGGGCGCGCCGGCCTCTGACCAGCACCTCTGCCCTGTT
>JBAYMS010000045.1:0-12595 GCA_041663425.1 Candidatus Omnitrophota bacterium | reverse complement strand
TTTGCTCCGCACGACATATCGGTTATATTAATGCTTTTGGGTGAAGAGCCTGTTAGCGTATCGGCGTCGGGTAAAGATTCTTTCGGGAAAGGTATTTATGATACCACGATAACCAGTCTGGAATTTGCCAGTGGCGTTAAGGGTCATATATTCGTAAGCTGGCTGCATCCCTATAAGGATCAGAAACTGGTCGTGGTCGGATCGGAGGCTATGGCTGTATTCGACGATGTAAGTAAAGAAAAACTATTTTTCTATCCGCATAAGATAGAGTGGAAAAACGGTACCATTCCGATTGCTTATAAAGCTGACCATGAGGTGATTCCTATTGCTAAAGGAGAACCGCTTCGTCTTGAGCTGGAACACTTCATAAAATGCGTTAATGAAAGGAAAAGTCCGATGACAGACGCCCTTGAAGGAATAAAGGTTTTAAAGATATTGGAATCCGCGGAAAAGTCCCTTGCGTCTGGCGGCGTCGACAAGAAAAAAACCGCCGACAAATCAGGCGTATTCATACATCAGACTTCCTTTGTCGATGACGGTACCGAAATAGGAAATGGTACCAAGATATGGCATTTTTCGCACGTGTTAAAAAATTCTAAAATAGGGGAAAATTGTATCATAGGGCAGAATGTTTCCATAGGGCCCGATGCTGTAATAGGTGATAAATGTAAGATACAAAATAACGTCTCTGTTTATAAAGGGGTAGTGCTTGAGGAAGAAGTCTTTTGCGGCCCGTCCTGTGTATTTACTAATGTGTACAATCCTAGAGCATTTATAGAACGGAAAGACGAATTCCGGAAGACTCTAGTAAAGAGAGGCGCCACTATAGGCGCAAACGCTACTATAGTTTGTGGTGCCACGATAGGGTTGTATGCCTTTGTTGGGGCGGGGGCAGTTGTAAAGAAAGATGTCCCTGACTATGCCGTTGTAGCTGGGGTGCCGGCAAAACAGATCGGGTGGGTGTGTAAGTGCGGTGTCGGGCTTCCCCGGATAAAGAAAGATGATTTATTATGTGAAGGTTGCGGTAGCAGGTACCATGTCAAAAATGGCTCTCTTTTGCCATCAGCAGTATCCTGAGGAGTTTTCATATGACACAGGAAAAAACACATTATGACTATATTAGGGCGATCGGTGAGACGCGATACACGGCGCGTAACTATTTAGAAAAATGCTGGAACCGGTATTATTTTAAAACCTATAGTTATGTTTTAGATAAGATGCTGGGAGATGTCACAGGCAGAAGCGTTTTAGATGTAGGAACGTCTCACGGTGCCTGGTTCGAGTTTTTTAAAAGAAAGCAGTTTTCAGCTATTTACGGGGCAGAGATAGATTCTGGCAGGGCCAAGCTTGCGAAGGCTTGCGGATATGATGAAATATATAATTGCGATGCCTCAATGGTCCCAATCAAAGCTTGCACTATCGATTACGCTGTGTCAAACGATGTATTTGTGCATATACTAAGATTGGAGGACAAGATAGCTGTTCTTAAAAAAATGGAAGATATATTAAAACCGGGTGGAGCGTTTATATTTAATCATCCTGTTTCTCGCGCTTTCGGATATAAAAATTATAAAGTCGACGGTTCCTGCTCTTTTTTAAGTTTACAAGAACTGATCGCTATGGTGACTAAAAATACAGGGTTCGAAATAGATGATATAAAACCCACATTTTTTAAATTTAGAAATATGAGAAGAAACTTTTTCTGCCGAAGTTTGAAGTATTTGATGATTATGATGCCTTTCGGTAGTGATATCTTATTCTTGGCAGACTATATTAATTCGCGGAAGTCCGGCATGCAAGACTCCGATACTATCTACTTAAAATTGGTGAAGAAATGACAAAAATTGAGACTTATCCTAAAAGGGTCGTAGTTGAACTTACTCCGGAATGTAATTTAAGCTGTCCGATGTGCCCGCGCAAATACATTGAGAATAAAAGTGGTTTTATGCAAGAGGCTTTGTATAAAAAGATAATAGATGACATAGCCGTTAATAATTCTGATTCTATAATGCTGCCGTTTTGGAGGGGCGAGTCTTTGCTTCATCCGAGGTTTATCGCGATGATCGATTATGCCTTGGCTAAGAGTATAAGGATACATATTTCGACAAACGGCATATTAGTCAAGGGTGAATATGCCCTCACGCTGGCGAAATGCGAGTTTACAACTTTCAGCATACATAATAAGGAAGGTTTTGAGAATGCTAAAGCGATGCTTTCTTTAAAGAAGTGCGATAAGCCGACCACTCAGGTTTCATTTGTTAAGGGTGAGGCCGTGCTAGACAAAGTTTTGCCGTCTATTATCAAGACTGGTAATCTGTGTGGGTTTGATAGCGTGCGCGTATACGAAGAACATACTAAAGACGGCGTATTTGGGAAATCGGGCGGGGTTGTCGACACGGAGCGCATATTTTGCCCCAAACTTACAGATACGCTGGTCATAGCTTTTGACGGATCGATATCCAGATGTAATCATATCTGGGATACCGAGGGTGAAGCTAATGCCGCAGAGATGACTATAAAAGAATTATGGTCATCGGAATGCCTGCAAAAGATTCGAGGCGGTTATCCGGATAGGCTTTGCGGGCCGTGCGACCAATGGATAGGGCATACGCGTGGCGAATCCTGGAGAGTTAAAGATAATAAGTCCGAACACCTAATATTTAAGTAGAGGATATATTATATGTGCGGAATAGCTGGCATTTTTAATCTGAGTGGCAAGCCTGTATCCCAACGGGTTCTCAAAGATATGACGGACGCTGTCCGCCATCGCGGCCCGGACGGAGAAGGTTTTTATACCAATGGGCATATAGGCTTGGGGCATAGGCGCCTTTCCATAATAGACCTATCGCCTCTGGGTAAGCAGCCTATGGAAACAGCCGATGGGAAATTCGTGGTCGCTTATAACGGGGAGATATATAATTTCCGGGAGTTAAGGGCGGAGCTTGAGAATTTGGGGAATAGATTCAGGTCTAAGACGGATTCGGAAGTATTGCTTTATGCTTACGCGCAATGGGGTGTGGGGTGTCTGGATCGGCTTAACGGTATGTTTGCTTTCGCTATATGGGATAATATTAAAAAAGAATTATTTCTCGCCAGAGACAGATATGGCATAAAGCCTCTGTATCACTGGAGCGACGGTAACGTTTTTTTGTTCGCTTCGGAAATAAAATCGTTCCTGAAGCATCCTCAGTTCACAGCAGCTGTCGATCACGAAGTGTTATTGGAATATTTCACCTTCCAGAATACTTTTGATTACAAGACCCTGTTTAAAGGTGTGAGTTTATTACCTCCGGGCCATTCTGCCAGAATAGCTGTTGCAGGCAATGGCAGGATAGACATAAAGAAATATTGGGATTTTCATTTCCAGGAAAATACGAAGCCTGTCAGGAGAGAAGAATATGTAAAAGAGCTGGATAGACTGTTTTCCAGGGCTGTTCAAAGGCAGTTGGTAAGCGATGTTGAAATAGGATCGTTTCTGAGTGGCGGTATAGATAGCGGTTCCATAGCCGCTGTGGCATCAAAATATTTTAAAGAACTCAAAACGTTTTGTATCGGTTTCGATCTTTCTTCAGCCTCCGGACTTGAGCTTGTTTTCGACGAAAGGAAAAAAGCAGAGCACATATCCTACTTGTACCAGACAGAGCATTATGAAATGGTATTGAAATCCGGCGATATGAAGAGATGTCTGCCGAAACTGGTATGGCACCTCGAAGACTTGCGACTTGGCCAAAGCTATCCGAATTTCTATGCCTCAAAATTAGCTTCGCGGTTTGTGAAAGTATGTCTTTCCGGTGCTGGAGGTGACGAATTATTCGGAGGGTATCCGTGGCGATACTACAAGACGTTAAAGAGTAAGAATTTTAACGAATATATAGACGGCTATTATAAATATTGGCAGCGGCTTGTGCCTAATAGGATACTAAAAGAATTATTCGCGCCTATAAGTGGTAAGACAAAAGGTATGTGGACGGAAGACATATTTAAAGACGTCTTTAGAGACCATAAAATGGTTCCGAGGAATACGGAGGATTTTATAAATCATTCGCTTTACTTTGAGGCAAAGACGTTCCTGCATGGCCTGTTTGTAGTCGACGATAAACTGAGCATGGCAAACAGTCTTGAGGTGAGAGTGCCGTTTTTAGATAATGACCTGGTAGATTTCGCGCTTAAGGTGCCGATGCGTCTTAAGCTTAAGGATATTGATAGTATATTAAATATGGATGAAAATGAGTTTGCTAAAAGGGATAAGTATTTTAAAAAGATGCACGACGGCAAGATAGTACTGCGCGAAGCCCTGGAGAAATATGTTGGCAAAGAGATCGTTAATCAGCATAAGCAGGGCTTCAGCGGGCCGGACGCAAGCTGGTTTAAGGGTGAGAGCATAGAATATGTAGAAGATCTTCTTCTGGATAAAAAAGCGGGGATATATGATTACTTCGACCACAAAGTGGCCAAAAAATTGATAAAAGAGCATACTGACGGCTTGCAAAACAGGCGTTTGTTTATCTGGTCGCTTTTATGTTTTGAGCTATGGCTGCAGATATTTTTAAAAAACAATAAAAGGCAATAGGATGAAGACGTGTTTGGTTACCGGGGCTACCGGACTTATCGGCAGTGAGTTTTTGAAGCTTTTACACGCGGACGAATGGACGACCTGTGCGCTTACTAGAAAACCTGTCAAATTCCCATTAGCTGATGCCAAGGCTATAGTGTGTGATCTTTCCCGGGAATGGAATCGTGATAACTTTCCGAAGAAAACTGATGTTGTCATACATTTGGCACAATCCGGACGTTTCAGAGATTTTCCGAACGGCGCGGAGGATTTGTTTAATGTGAATACCCGGAGCACAGCGAGTCTTTTAGATTATGCCTACCGCGCTAAAGCGAATACCTTTATTTTGGCTTCTTCCGGCGGAATTTATAGTAATGACGGCAAGTTGTTGACAGAAAACTCGGAGCTTATTGCAGACGGTAAATCCGGTTTTTACGCCGGTACGAAATTTTGCTCCGAGATAATAGCGGATAATTACACCGAATATATGAATGTTATAATATTAAGGTTCTTTTTTGTGTATGGCCCTTCGCAGAATAGGGGTATGTTGATGCCGCGGCTGATAGATTCTGTCAAAAACGGGAAGCCTATAAACTTAAATGGTCCAGATGGGATCAGTGTAAATCCGACTTACGTTTCTGATGCTGCCGATGCTTTATTCGCTGCGATGTCGCTAAAAGGAAGCGATAAGATAAATGTGGCTGGCCCTGAAGCACTTACAATGAGACAAATAGGTGAAACAATCGGCGAGATTATGGGTAAAAAACCTATTTTTGAAATGCACAAAGAGTCTGGACCGTCAAGCCTGATAGGCGATATAAATAAGATGGGTAGGCTGCTTGTAAAGCCCAAAGTGCTTTTACGGGACGGACTTAAAATAATGCTGGGTGAAAATGAAAAAAAATAAAAAACCGTACGATATATTATTGATAGGCAACCTTGCTTCTAATGACCTGATGTATGCGGAATATCTGAGCCGCTTAGGGTTTAAGTGCCGCGCTATACGCCGCTCTAAAAACGGCGCTAAAAGCGCAAGAGGGGAAGATATATCTTTTTATAATAAGCATTTTAAAGAGAACGATCTTACAGAATACCGAAATCCTTTTGAATTTGTGCGACTAGCAAGGCAATGCAATCTGGTTCTTAGTTTTACTGGGTCGCTCATAGGTTTCTTGAGCTATCTGTGGCCGTTAAGGAGAATCCTTAGATTGCCGCCAGTTATAAATATTACCACCGGATCTGATATAACAGAACTAGCCATAGAGAGGTCTATCCGGGGGTATGTTTACCGGAGGTATCTGCGTTTTTCGGATATGAATTTTTTTGTTGCGTATCCGCATTCGGTAAAAAATATACTTAAATTAAGGTTGTTGAATTTTGTTTTTATCAAATGGCCGTTCTATTTTTTATCTAGGGATATAGGTACAGCGGAAAGTCTATCTAAGGGCCGTGGGGAACCGATATACTTTTTTCATCCTAGCCATCTTGACTGGGGGGCTAGTGATTCGGGTGTCGCGCGGAACTCTACAAAAGGTAACGATAGATTTATACGGGCTTTTATCCGGGCGGTAAAAGAAGGGCTGGACGGGTACTGTGTCATATTAGATCGCGGTCCAGATAGGCAGGCTGCTAAAGATATGATAAAGAAATCCGGCGTGCAGGACAGATTTATCTGGGAAAAGCATCTTACTAGAGAAGGATTGTATGAGGAATTTAAAAAAGCGGACGTGATAGTTGACCAGTTCGATGTGGGAGGGCTTGGCGGTATAGCTTTCGAAGCCATGTCTTTCGGTAAACCAGTAATGATGTATCTGAACGAACCCTGCCTAAGGCTGGTGTATCCGGTGATGCCGCCCATATTGAATTGCTATACCGAAGAAGAGATATATGGGCAGATAATCAAATGCCGGGATGGGAATTATCTGCGGGTCGCGGGCATCGGCTCGGCGCATTGGGCCTGCAAATACGGTAACTGGGATGATAGCTTCTGTTTTTATTATACGCTGCTTACCGGAGACAAGCCGCAGGATTATGGTTGGTTGCGCTCTCCGGATCCAAGCCTTTTTGAGAAGGGGAAGTAATGGCGATGCGAGTAGTGTGCCGTGAAGATAGCGCTCCAGCGTTCTGGGATGAGATGCTATATTCTGCTGGTTTAGAGGCGGGGCTGTGCCAGTCCGAGTACTGGGCGGTCGTTATCGGTAAAATAGAGCGCGCGAAACCAATATTTCTAAAAGTAGTCGATGGTGATACTGAAGAGCCGGTAGTGAGCCTTATGGTCTTTCATAAGACAGCGTGGGATAAAATCAGGCAGCGCAAGCTTTCCGGCATCAATGAGATGATAAGGGGCAGGGTTAACGGATGGCTTGAATGGTTTGACGGGCCTGTATTTTATTCAAAAAATAAGGAAGAAGTTTTGGAGGGATTGGATAAGCTGCTTTTATGGCTTCATTCTTATGCCGGCGAGAAAAAAATAAATAAGATAATATCACGCGGTTTGGCTAATACAAGTATTTGGATAAATGATCCTGACGTGGAGAAGGTGTTCCAGAGGCACGGTTATGCCAGTGACCGGTGGGCGACCTACCTTCTAAGACTTGATCAGGATGAGCAAAAATTATGGGACTGTGTGGATCATTCTGTAAGGAAGAATGTGAATAAATCACAACGTTCTATTTCCAGCGTCAGGAAAGCCGTATCATTAGAAGACCTGCGTGTTTTTTATGAAGTATATGTCTCTATACAGTCTGGTGGTGGCCGATCGGCCGGGCCTTTTTTGAATTGGCAGATACAATGGGAAGAGGACAAAAAAAAGCGCTACAAATATTACATAGCCCAGTCCGCGGAAGGGGAAGCCCTGGGCGTATTAGGGATGTATATGTTTAATGGAGTAGCTACCGAGATTGCGTCCGGACTGACGAAGCGTGCTTTTGAATTAAAGATACCGGCGCAGGATATGCTGCACTGGGAGATGCTGCTTGACGCAAAGAGATCCGGATGTGTTGTTTTGAATTTAGCCGGTGTCAATCCGTCGCCTGATGATCAGAAGGAGATCGGAATACGCAGATTCAAAGAAAAATGGGGAGGCTCGTATGTAGAATTTAACCGTCCCAGATTTGATAGCAACCCGCTTAAGTGTGTAGAAAACGTCCTGGCTTTGGCATATAAAAAGATACGTCTCGTGCAAGGTGTAAATGTATGGTAAGAAATTTTTTTAAAAACATAAGATTTTTGTCATTTGCCGAGATAGTGCTTAAATTAAAATTTCTTGTTGTGATACCTGTTTTAACACGCTATTTCGGTACGATAAATTACGGTGCGTGGTCGCAGGTCGGAGTCTTGGCGACGACGCTTATACCGTTTTTGGTGATGGGTACTGATTCAGCCATCGTGCGGTACCTACCGGGTGAAGAAGAAGGTAAGAAAAAAAGATTTTTTTCGGCCTGGTTCATATTTTTATCGGTGGTTTTTATTCTGGTTTGTGCTGTGTTGTGTTTCTTCAGATCAGGCATCGCGAGCTTATTTTTTGGAAATTCCGTGCAGCTTGAAGGCCTGATACCTTTGGCTGCCGCCACTCTTTTTATAAATATGCTACTTAATACAGAAAGGATATGGTTCAGAGTCAATAATGATGCTAGGACATATTCTTTCATAGCTATAAGCCAGTCCGCGCTTGGCGTTATTGCTATATTGGTCGCGCTTTTTACGAAAGCCGGGCTATATCGCATAGTGCTGTATGGAATAATGGCCGATTTTATCGTTTCGGTATGGGTGCTGGCCAAGATATGGAAGACATATGGCATGAGCGTGCCGAATTTTTCTATACTGCCTTCTTTGCTGAAATACGGGATACCATTGGTTCCGGCAGGTTTTGCCATATGGGCGCTTAATTATATGGATAGGTTTTTTTTGATAAAATATGCGTCATTGGCGGCAGTGGGTATATATTCCTTAGCCTATAGTTTAGGTTATGCTCTGATACAGATCATCGTCAATCCGATATGGGCTATGTATCCAAATTGTGCGAGCGAATTATACAATACCAAAGATATGGCAACGTTGCAGAAGCTTTTTGACTATTCGGTAAAGTTGATATTATTCATAATGCTTCCATTCATAGTGATGGCACTGGTTTTAGGACGGCAAATATTGGCACTAGTTGCCACGACGGAGTTTATGAGCGGCGCGCCAGTAATAGCTATAGTCGCGTGCGGATATCTTTTCTTAATGTTAAGTTCATATTACGAGGTTTCTTTAGGGTTGGCGCACAAACAATATCTGTCAACAGTATCGGCCGTAGCGGCTTGCGTGATCAATTTTTTCCTGAATATTATACTGGTTCCAAAATACGCTATACTAGGCGCTGCCTTCGCTACGTTTTTAAGTTTTTTATCGCAGTTATTGATGTCATATATGTTCGAAAAACGCCGAGCTATGATACTTAAGACAGATGTGAGATTTGTAATGCGCATATCGGCCGTATCTGTGGTAACGGGTTTAGTGGCCTATGGTTTGATGCTTTGCGTGAACGGGCCTGGGGCATTTCAAGGCGTATTTGTAGTCATCTCCAGTACGATGGTTTACCTGGGCGTGGCGCTGTTGTTTAAAGTGATCAATATTGACTTTGTAAAGTCGGCAGTAATATTTTTAAAAGAAAGTTTCTAGATGGCTAAGGCAGTTAAAAAACCAGTCATACCTTTCGTGGCATATTATCTGAAAAAATATGTCCGTGCCGGTGATGCTGTGCTGGATGTAGGTTGTGGCACAGCCCAGTATAGAGATTCGGCTCCTTGTAAGTATATAGGTCTGGACAGCGCAGGAATTACTACTGACGGGTTAAATATGGACGTGGATCTGATAGCGATGGCTACCGATATCCCGTTAGAAAACGACAGCTGTGATCTGGTCTTTTCTGTAGCAGCTTTTTATCAGGTGGCGGATACAGGGAAAGCATTGTCCGAGTTCCTACGGATACTTAAACCTTCAGGCAGGTTGATAATATTCGATTACAATAAAAGGGCTCAGCAGAGATTAGAAAAAAAAGAAGGCGCTGAACGGCCGTGCTGGACACAACGCCGCTTGAAGGAGATTGTCTCAGAATCCGGGTTTAAGCAGTGCGAAATATTATTGCCTGTAGTTTTTGAATTGGGCGGAGTGGCGAAAGACCTTATTGTGCCATTCTATGAGATCTTTAGGGAATGGGCTATAGTAACAGGGGTGAAATAAATATATGCAGGTCACTCTATTAACGACAACATTTTCTAAAATAAATTTGGGCGTCAGATATATTTCTTCTTATTTGCGGCATCGTGGTTATCGCGTTCAGATAATATTCTTGCGTCCTGATGACGAAAGCGACAAAGAGATGTTTTCTGCCGCAGTCGGTGAGCAGATATCTCGCTTAGCGAAAGATTCCGTTTTTTATGGAATATCATTGTTTACGCTTGATCTTAATGAGGCGAGAAAAGCTACGGATATGCTAAGAGCATCCGACAATAAGCCAGTTATATGGGGTGGTATGCATGCTATCCTGGAGCCGGAGGAGTGTATAAAATACAGCGATATTGTATGCATAGAAGAAGGCGAAAAGGCAATGGCTGAGTTACTCGACGCGATTGAGAGAAAGTACGATTATTCCCGGATAGAGGGATTGTGGGTAAAATGCGGCGCAGAAGTAGTGAAGAATCCTATGCGCTCTATGGAATCCGATCTTGATAATTATGGTTTCCCTGATTTTAGTCTGGAAGATAAATGGATAGTTAAGGGCGGAAAGGTTTTGCCGCTTACCATGGATATGGTAAAAGAGAGTCCGCAGCATTTTGGGTATAGTCATATACAGGAATTGTTTTCAGAAAAAATCTATATGTATGTGGCAATAGCATCCCGCGGATGTCCGCATAGATGCACTTACTGCTCGAACGCTTATTTTTTGGATATCATTAAGGGGAAAGGGAAGCCCTTGCGTTTTAAGAGCATAGATTGTTTTATAAAAGAACTGGAAAACATAAAAATTAGTTACCCGTTTCTTAACGCGATAAATATATATGATGACGATTTCTTCGCAAGACCTGTGTCGGAAATAGAGCGCTTCAGCGATGAATACAAGAAAAAGATCGGGCTACCTTTCTGCTGTATGATCAGTCCGTGGAGTTATGATGCGAGGAAAGTAGAGATTTTGCTGAATGCAGGACTTGTGCACGCGCAGCTTGGCGTCCAGAGCGCAAGTGAAAGGGTTAATAGCGAGATATATAACAGGCGTATCAGTAATAAAAAGATATCTGAAGTTATTAATGGACTCGATTTTTATAAAAAAAGCGGCCGTCTTAAGAGTTATATGGTCGATATTATCCTGGACAATCCTTACGAAACGATAGATGATCAGCACGAGACATTGAAATTTTTTGCGAAATTGCCACAAGACGTAAGGACGCAGTCATTTTCTCTGGTTTTTTATCCTAAGACGGCACTTACCGAAAAGGCGCTCAAAGACGGAATTATTACAAGGGACGACATGTCTTCTGGCAAGCTTATGAGCAAAGATCAAAACCTGGGGATAAATAATTATACCTATTATGAGTTTTTGATGACTTTTAGAAGGTTTATTCCTTCCCCTTTATTTAAAATATTTATCAAGAGAGGTTTGTTCTTATTTCTGAAAAAGCCGATGTTTAATCGTTTTTTTCTTTTTTTGCACAGAAACCGTAAAAATGAAAAAATAATTGCGGTATGGAAAAAAGCGATTGAGCCGGTATTCTCAATGTCTTTTCGTAATTATAAACATATCAAGATAAATGCCAGGCGCGGAGTGATAAAATAGGAGCGTGGACTTGACAACAAGAGAATCGGGTAATTTCAACAAGCTTTTAGTGATAGTGTCAGACCGTCTGTCAGACATAGTAAAAAAAGGTGAAGTTACGGACAGGTATTATAACCCCGGCGATCTTTTTCAAGAAGTGCATATACTTATGTGCAATGATGATCGGGTGGAACTTGGCGCGATAAAGAGAATGGCTGGAGGTGCGAAGCTGTATATCCACAACCTTCCGACAGGGGCTGAACTGTTTTTACGGACCCTTGGATGGCAGAAATTCCTGCTTAAGGGGTGGCTTGCCGAAGGTATTTTACTTGCCAGGCAGATAAAACCCGATCTCGTCAGATGCTATAACGACTTCGTAGAAGGCTACCTTGCCCGGTCGATAAAAAACGCTATGGGCGTTCCCTATGTGGTATCTTTACACGGAGTCTGGGATAAAGATTGCCTTGGCAGTCCGAAGCAGATGGCGGTTAAATTTTTCCGCGACAAGCTAGAGCGGGCTACCTTAGAGGCGTCGGATGGGGTCATAGCGGTTTATAAGCCTATTATAAGATATGCCGAAAAATACGGTGCAAAAAATGTCAGGCTTATTTATAACGCGGTAGCTGATAGTAAAATAGGCAGAAAAGAAGATTACACCATTTCTGCCCCGGTAAAATTGATCACCGTAAATAGGCAGCTAAAGGAGAAAAACCCTGAAAACATAATACGGGCGATAAAAGATATAGATTGCGTGTATACAATAGTCGGAGATGGAGAATATCATGGGCATCTTGAGGCTCTGGCCAGTGCGAAAGGGTGCGTTGGGAAGATACGTTTTATCAAAGCGATTTCGAACGATAGATTGTGCAGTATGTTAAAAGACTTTGATATAATGGTGTCGCATTGTGATTATTGGGGGATATCAAAAACGACAATAGAAGCTTCTTTGGCAGGTTTGCCCATAGTGGTTAACAGGCATCCTGTGGAACCGATTCCGGAGTATGATGGTGGATGGCTGGCACTGTGCGAGAATTCGCCCGAAGGTTACGGATGCTCCATAAAAAGATTTATCGCTGACAAATCGCTCAGGGAGCGATACGGTAAAATGGCATATGAAAATGCGTTGAATAATTTTGGTCCGGGTCTTATGGAGAAGAAGGTTGTAGACTTGTACGCAGAGATATTAAATAAAAAGAAGCTATAAGGAACTGTTAGTATGCCCAGGAAAGTAAAAATAGTCACGGTGGTCG
>JBAYMS010000044.1:0-13343 GCA_041663425.1 Candidatus Omnitrophota bacterium | reverse complement strand
TTAAACGCAATGACAAATTCAGCCACCGCCTCACCCGGCCTCACTCTTTCGGACTTAATATTTTTATTTATCCTGCCGGATTTATCTATTATGCCCCGATTAAGCATCTGGCACAAAAGATCGATATAACCTGAGCCGCATATGCCATAAGGCCTGCCGCTTTCGATCACATCATAGCGGACGTTAAATTCCCCGTCGATATCCACTTTCTGCACCGCCCCTTTAACAGCCTTCATGCCGCAGGTAAGGCCGCTACCCTCAAACGCGGGACCGGCCGAAGCCGCAGCACCGATCATCCATTCTTTATTACCCAGAACCAGTTCGCCATTGGTACCTATATCAACTAAAAGCGAAAGCCCTTCGCTCTCCGCGATACCGCAGGCAAGTATCCCCGAGACGATATCTCCGCCCACATAAGTGCTCACGCCCGGCAGGAATGTCACGAAACCCTTGGGATTTGCGTTTATACCTACTTCGGGAGAATGCATCGCCGAAAATACCGTAGTAGTAGGGATATGCGGGGGCTTTCTGATGCTGGACGGATCGATCCTGAGAAGAAGATGCATCATAGTCATATTGCCTGCACATGTGATTGCATAGACGTCGCCCAAATTTACACTGCACGCCTCGACCAGATCGTCAATGATCTCATTGATATTGGAAGCGACGGCCTTATGCGCCTTGGCAAGCCCGTCGGGAACTGACGCAAATATAATACGCGTTATCACATCGCTTCCATATGCGGCCTGCCGGTTGAACATGATACGGGTGCCCAGAACCTGACGGGTATTGAGATCAATGAGCTGGCCGACCACTGTCGTAGTGCCGATATCAAAAGCAAAGCCATAATTTGTTTTAGATGTATCCCCCGGTTCGATCGCGATTATCTCAAAAGCCCCATCCTTATATCCCAGCGTAACCGTTACCTGAAAATCACTATCGCGCAGGGTCTCGCCTAAAAATTTAACACTCGCTACGTTTGCAGACATATGGACATTATCTATTTTGCCGGACAACTCTCTGTATATGCGGTCGAGATCATTTGTGTTATCATCGGCTGTCGGTTTTGAAAGCTCAAGATAAATTCTTTTTATTATCGGAGAATGTTTATAAACACCTTCCCGTTTCAGGACCACGCCTTTAGTAAATTCTTCCGCGGCAGCTTTGATCTTTCTGCGCTCTTCGAGAGATTCTTTGGGTATTCTGACAACCAGATCCCTATCGGCTAAAGTTTCACATGCCAGGACCATTTTGCCGGCAATGATAACTTTGCACTTACCGCACACGCCCTCGCCGCCGCAGTTAGCATTCAGCACGACTCCTGCTTTAACAGCTGCCGTAAGAAGATCTGTGCCCTTGGGCACTTTTATATTCCTCGGACGGGGCTTATTAAATATCAGAAAACCTCCGGGCAATATGAATTTTATATTAAATTCCTGCATCTATTTAAGATTCCTCAGATAATTTGGTATTCCGGATGCTTCCCTCGGACCAACCAATACTTTCCAGCCGGAAACCTCTTCGAGCTTACCGCTCAGGACAGAAACGTAACCCGGAATAATAACCTTTTTATGCGATACGATACTTTCAATACCTGATTTCTTCAGCATAGCGGCAATAGTCTCGGCCGTAAATTTCTCAGCAGCCCACGCCGTAAGAACAGACATCCCTTCCGCGTCACAGCAGATAATATACGTGGGCACTTTGCTGGCTTCGACTTCACCGGCTACGGTAAAATACGTTATCGAGAAGTTGGTCGTTACAGCCACAGGCGAATCCTTCGTGACTTTCCCTATCTCATATATCCTGGACTCTACCTGGACAGGCTTCTGCGGATCCTGATAAATATCCTGCCTGACCGTCAATAGAGGGAATACGACTTCTTTCGTCCTGTTTTTCATTATAACTATGCCTGCATATTTAAGCACATAGGATACCGCCTCAGCCAATTCCAGGAGCGGTTCCGTCATCGAGGTAAACGTAAGGACCGGATATCCCAAGGCCCTGAAATTTTTCTTCAATGCCGCGCGCCTTGCGTAAGTGATCCCCTGTATCTTTTTCGACATCTCTTTTTCATTTAAATTTATCACAATCTCTTCAACGCCCGCCTTCTTGGCCGATTCGGTCATCTGCACAGCGTCCTCAAGCGTCTGGCATGTTACTGCCAGGGGCAAATTACTGCCTTTGACTATCGCTATGAATTCGGACAAATCTCCACCCGCACCGCATATAACAAGGGGACGCCTGTCTTTAACGAGCTTAACGGCCTCAGCCATCACAGAATGATCGGATCCTTCCAATGCCAGACAAAGCCCTGCGCCCACGGCGATCCTTTTAACGGCCGCGGCGAATCTATCCCTATCCCCAGACGTATTCCTAACGCATACAATATTTGCCGCTATCCTCTGGCCTACCCTCTCAAAATCGAGCTTCTTTATATCGGCAAGCGCTGTATCAATATCGCTGTCCGGAAGAGTATCTTCGACCAGAAAACCGATCGCAGCGGGATGGTGAAATTTCTGCTCATGCCTGTACATTACCGATTCATTTCCTATCTCAAGCTTCTGGCTGCCCAAACCAATAGTGACGAGCTTAATAGGCGGCTGGGACGCACTTTCAAGCGCCTGACGCGCCGATGCCGTTATGTGCGGGCACTTTTCAAGAGATGTCTTTTTCTGGGCGAGCGCCATCGCGAACGCCAGGCATGTTGAAAAACCGCAATCCTTGCAGTTTGTTTTGGGTAATAATTTATAAATGTCCAATCCTGATAGCGCCATATATTTCCTTTATCTGACTTTGCTCATCGCACTGCGATATTTATATTCTTTCGTAGAATCAAGCGGCGGTTCTGAAAATATCCTATACCCTATTTCTCCGCCCGCCTTGTCAATACCCGGTATCACCTTCCCGATCTTCGAAGTTATCGCATCAACCTCGTCCTGAAGCTCTATAGCCTTGCTTATCGGGTGTTTTGTAACGTATATCACGACGGGAACAAGACGTCCTTTCACAAATTGTATATCCAACCCATAGATCATAGGCATACCCTTGACCCACGTTGCCTTAAGCGGAAATTTATACTTTTTCCATGTCTGCTCCATCCCTTTTTTCATAAAGGCAGTTATCTCTGCCTCTTTATCATACTGTATGAACGGCGCAGGCCGGAGAAAACTCTGAACAAGCTGCATCCTCTGCATCGCAGGCACGTCCCATCCTTTATCATACATACGCAGAGCTTCTTCATACCACTGGACAGCGGTTCCGCCGGACACCCTGTATATACCGCAGTGGAAAGAGTAAAGCTGCCAAGCACCTTTAACTTTCATATACACAAAACACAGTATCAGATCATTAAAATTGCCTGATGAGGTCATAAGCGACATATACAGAGGCCCCTTGCCGGCATCCACACTTATAAGAAAACTGCTATCGCCCTCGCCGGGCAGTGTCACAATTGCAGTGCCCGTGCCTTTAACGTCAATAACATACTCATGAAGCATCGTAAAAGAAGTGCCCTTTGCAAGAGTGCCCAGCTTATCATAAGTCGCCTTAACGCCTTCTTCAAGCTTCTTGTCGGAGCGCCCTTCTTCAACGAACATATTCATCATGATATTGGGCTTATTATCCTTCATGCTTTCGAAGAGCTTGCTATTTATTCTATGGATCACACTTGCTATATCAGCAGGTATTTCGCCGTCAACCTGTTTAGTGACCGTCAGAGATGCAGGATCTGCAGAAAAAGCCGGGCAGACAAATCCGGCAAGAAAAACTAAAATCATTACAGTCCGCAAAAAATTCATATCCGCTCCGCCATTCTCATTAAAAAAACTTTGCCAAAAACCTGCCGGGAATTATCTTAAGCGCCCAGGCAACGATACGCCATCGCCTCGTAATATAAGCATGGTTCCGCTTATTTTTAATAGCATCAAATATCTGCTCTGCCGCTTTGCGAGGCGACGCAGCCCAGAACAATTTTCCGCCTTCCACCATAGCAGTCCTGACAAAACCGGGCGCAATTTCGGTGACAGTAATAGGAAGCCCTGACTTAATTGCCTTATGCCTCATGACTTCCAGATAATTAGAAACGAACGCCTTCGTTGCACTGTATGCTGAAGAACCGCCCCGCAGCGCTATGACAGACGACACACCCACCAGATGCCCGGAGCCTTTCTTTAAAAAATATCTCATGGCTGTGTTTGCCATTGCCGCAAATCCGGAGACATTGATATCTATTGTATTTTTTTCCAGCACCCAGTCCATATCGGGATTATGAAATCCGGCGCCTGCATTCACAACTACAAGGTCCACGCCGCCCATCTTCTCTATAAGTTTTTCGAGAAGCCCGATTGCTTCAAAACTATTTGCCACATCCATACGCTGGACAAAAACATCTCCGGACAATTCTCCGGCAAGCTCCTTCAGCATTTCCTCCCTGCGGGCAGTGATACCCACAGCATAACCATGCTCATACAGGACCTTTACAAGCTCACGGCCTATCCCGGATGACGCGCCTATCACTATCGCTTTCTTTTTCTCTGCCATCTTATCCTTTAGCCATCATTCCGCGGAACATGAAGAAAACTGCCCCAAGTATAAACAGCCCCGCCCAGAGATAATCACGCTTTAAGCCTTCCTTCATGTAGAAGATCGAGAACGGGACAAAGATCGACAAGGTTATAACTTCCTGCAATATCTTCAGCTGGCCGAGATTCATTACCTGATGGCCAAGCCTGTTTGCCGGGACCTGTATCAGATACTCGAAGAGCGCAATGCCCCAGCTTATAATAGCCGCAACGACCCAGGGTTTATTGTTCATATTCTTCAGGTGGCCATACCAAGCAAATGTCATGAATATGTTGCTGCACGCCAGCATCAATGTTGTAAGTATTAACTTATTCATCCTGTTACTCCTTTAATACGTGATCATCATTTTTACGAACAGTGCCGGAATCCCCTACGCTGCATACAGGACACGAATCAATACGCACTATCGTGTAAGTGCCGCCTTTTACGCAAATCGGCTGCTTAGATAAATATTTCGGCATAAGGTCATCCCAGGACGGGGTAGCATCTTTTGATGCGCCCGTATCCGCAGCCCAGGCTAATTTTGCGGCCTGGATTTGCTTTAAATTATTCACACAAGAATTGGCTATAGCCGCTTCCCTTGCC
This sequence comes from Candidatus Omnitrophota bacterium, assembly GCA_041663425.1. Taxonomy (GTDB): domain Bacteria; phylum Omnitrophota; class Gorgyraeia; order 2-01-FULL-45-10; family 2-01-FULL-45-10; genus FEN-1322. The sequence continues at coordinate 8,174 of JBAYMS010000044.1, read as the reverse complement.
ATGATAAAATTCGGCACAGCTATAGCAGCCATTAAGCCGATGATCGGCAATGCGCACAAAAAGATTATACCCACAACAGCTCCCGCGGACATATTTGTATCCATGCGCTTATACGGCATAGGCACAGCCTGCATCGCCAGACTTTTCTTTAACAACCCTATAAGGTACGACAGAACACCAAAGTTTAAAAGCATCCATATGGCCCCGTCTATCCTGCTCGCTATTGCAGAAAGTATGAAGATAGTCCCGGGAATCCATAAATTCAATCCGGTACCGCTTCTGGTATTTATAAAATTAATCAATTCGGCCGGCCATTTAAACATCCAATATATATTGTAAATCGGTAAAAATCCAAATCCTACAGCCCTTGCAGGAGAGATCGGATAGCAGTTGTCGGACATTACAAGCACCGCCCTGTGGATCTTATGAACGCATACGCACCAATATATAAGGGCCGTCAACGAAATCGGCAGCGCCCACAAGGACAGGATGGGCCGGCTGGCTTTGGACGATGAAAAAATATAAATATCTAAAATGATAAACAATCCCGCAAGGATGTAGCCGGGGATCAGGTTCGGGAACACTACTGACCCTGGGGCCAGAGCGGCTTTTCCCTCTCTGACTAAACATTCGGCGCAATACCTGCACTTTATCGCATCATCCTGTATTTCCTGATTACAATAAGGACATTTCTTCACAACGCCTCCCGATTTAATAAATCGCAGAAATAAAACCGTTCATCCCTAAGCACAACGTCGCCGGTAGTAAAGTCTATGCTGTTTTTAAATATAGGCCCGTCATAAACGAATGAATGAAACTCGCCATTCTCACCGCACGGATCTACACCTTCCGGCAATTCCGCTAAAAATTTCTCATCAAATTTACGTCCGGCAAATTCTTTCGGCAGAAATTTCGAATCGACACACGTAATGACAGCCTTAAAACCCGAATTGATAAAATGTCTGGCCAAAGCCTTAGTGTCGCGCTTCCATATCGGAAATATCCCTTTAAGATTCAGCACCGACAATTTATCTTCACGGTATTTTTTTAAATCTTCGAGAAATATGTCGCCGAAAACCACACCATCAACGCCGTCCGCAATATGCCACACGAGCGCGCGGCGCATCTTCGCCTCATACTCCTTATTGTCGCTCTCTTTAGAGATGAGAACTTTCTCAAGTTTAAGTCCCAGCGACAGCGCCTGCTTCTCGAGGAGCTCAACCCTCACACCATGCATACTGACCCTGTTGTAGTCTGCGGTGACCGTAGTCAGCAGCGCTGCAACTTCATGCGCACCGCCGGACAATATTTCGCCCAGCGCCATCGCGCTATCCTTCCCTCCGCTCCACGAAAATATAACTTTCCGCATATTTTCCCTTAAAACTCCTATCCCTATCACAAGAACGTGATGTGGCGAAGTGATGAGCAGGGCGTTAAAATTTCGAGGCAGCGTCCGAGAAATTTTACCGAGTGCAATTTTCACATGGTTGAAAATTGCACGTCCCTGCGAATCACGAGCCACAGCACAACATTACGCTGTGACAAAATTTACATCAGCGGCGGAAGCGACAGAGCCGGATGATTGACGGTCGCAAGATATTCGACAAGCGCAGCTGCATCAGTAGTCACTGACTCATCCGCGATCTTATCAAACAACTCCGGCATACCGAGCTGCGCGCAGCGCGCTTTAAGCCTGTCCGCCAGCGCGTCTTTAAGCTCCCGCGGCATCCACACAACACGTTTAAGCCCATCCTCGGCTGAGATGAACTTTTTGCTGACGATATATAGGCGCCCCACACCGAGAAAGCCCGGAGTCTGGTTGCCGCCGCCGACAGATCCTGCCAGCGTCGTGAAACCCATACCGGCAGGCGTCTCGCCCGTATATTCACGGTTTACTATCATCACACCATTCGCCTCAGGCACTATCGCCACTATGCACTCGAAACATCCGCACGACGTCATGGGCGATTCCATGATCGAGTATGCTGCCATCTGCGACGTATGCTGATGCGACGCATTAAAGACAAAGCTATTGACGCCCTGCCATATACCTTTGACGGGGTCGACAACGCTCCCCTTCTTTATCGGCTGGTTTCCGCCTGTCGGAGTGATCTCGTGGGCCGCCTTCGCGTCGAGCCACGAATACGCCCCGCACAGCCCAAGCCTCTCGGGGCTGACCACGCAGACGTGGTCGGGAGCGAAACTCTGGCAGAGCGTGCAGCTGTAGAATGTGTCCACGGATTCATCCGTCATCCCCGCGAGCCTCTCATCCCTGACCGTAAAGACCTTCCGCGCTTCAGGCATCAGCCGCTTGACATCGTCCTCATTTGTATATATTGTCACCTGGACCTTATCGACGATCGCCCCATACTCATCATGAAGCTTCGCCACCAGGATATCACCGAAATGACGGATCTTGAATCCCGCCTTCTTAGCGTCTTTAGATATGCGGAGCCAATTCATGTCACGCTGACCCATATGAAACACGCCCATCGCATAATTTAAAAATTTATGTATCTGCCTTTCCAGTATCGGCTCAAAATCCATCAGCATCTTCCTGCCGGCAACGTCTACAACTATCGCCATAGGACAACTTGAGCCTTCATTCATCACATCTATTTCAGGCCCCACCACTGTAATCTTGCCATCCTCCACCTCATCCATCTTTTTCATTCTTAAATATTCAAATGCCGCAGAATATTTGGCGCCGAATTGAACGAACATATTCTCTTTTCTGACGCGCTCGCCCTCAAAAGCCGCTGAGAATGGAACTGGTATCGGGACTTTCGCCACTTTGACTTTTATCCCGCGCACCTCTATGGCTTTCTGGACGATCTTTTTATAGTCAGGTTCTCTCACCAGACACTCTTCGTGGGCACAAACCCCGGCTACTCTTACCTCCGGCAGATCAAGGTCAGTTATAATAGGCACACCCGCCGCTAATGCGCCCGCACCGGTAGCGGCCTTCACCTCGTCCACTCCGCCGAGAAGCAGGACGAATGCCGGCACCCTCTCCCTGACATAATCAACGCAGGCCTTAGCGTTGCCCGCTTTGATACCGCCGAACGACAGGGCAGCGCGGATAGCAAAATTCAGAACATAAACCACAGAGATCGTATCGCGGCCGAATGGCACAACGTAACTGTCGAGCCCCATGGTCAGGCCGCCCTCTTTCAGCTGATCTATTATACTGACGCCATCAACACTGCCGCCCAGGATGGTCAGGATATTCCTCTTCTGCAGATCGCGGACAATATTAACTGCAGTCGCGGCATCAGGCGCTTTGCCCAATATTACCGCTATACCTGATATCCTGCCATCAACAAGCTGTATACCAAGCGCACGCAATATAGTATCCGAGAAAAAACCTGGGCAATCTGCCTGCGGTTCATCGCCGTAAACATATCTGGCAGCACAGATAATCTCTTCTGAAAGCATCGCCGCAACTCCTGCGTTGAGAGAATCTTTTAAGAACGCAGTCCATTGGTCCTCCGCGGGAACGTCTTTTATCACCAGCGTTCCGGCAGTCGCCAGCACTTTTGCAGCATCGGCAGCAGTCTTTACTTCGGCTCCGAGCAGCGCATTGGCAAGGGGCAGATAAAATGCCGTCTCAGGGAACGATATATTAGCGTCAGCGCCTTTTTCTTTTTTTACCTTAGCCAATAATTCATCAGCCTGGGCGAGAACTTTCTTCGCTCCGGATACCATCAGGCCTGCGACCGCTTTAACCGTTATTTCTGCCGTACCCTTCCCCATGCATCCTCCGTCACAATCCCGCAGCATCTAAAACCATCGGAACTTTTTTATCCCAGCCTATCGGCATTATGTGAATGCCCTGACAAAGCGGCTTTAGTTCTTTGATAAGCCGTGAAGCTATCTCGATCGACTTCGCGGACTTATCCTGCGCCGCGTCAATCTCTGCTATTAAATTGTCCGGAACAAACACACCGGCAACGTTCTTATTCATAAATCGCGCCATGCCGGCGGATTTCAGAAGAACGATGCCCGCAATCACCGGAACTTTTTTCATATCCTTGATGTTATCGAGAAATCTTTTAAATAATTCAATATCGTAAACTGCCTGCGTCTGAAAAAATTGGGCGCCGGCCTCTATTTTCTTCTCCATCTTTATTATTTCAGGTTCAAGCGGATCGGCACCCGGATTGACAACCGCTCCTATACAGAATTTCGGCGCGCCTTTGAGCAGATTGCCCTTCATGTCCTTGCCGTCTTCGAGCGTCTTAGCCGCCCGTATTAGCTGGACGCTTCCGAGGTCAAAGACCGGCTTTGCCTCCGGATGATCGCCCAGAGTAGGATAATCTCCGGTCAGCAGCAGAATATTTTCAACACCCAGCACACTTGCAGACAACAGGTCAGACTGGAGTGCAAGCCTATTCCTGTCCCGGCAGGTCATCTGAAATATCGGCTCAATGCCTCTGGCCTTAAGTATGCTGCATATTGCCAGCGACCCCACGCGCATAACAGAACTCTGCAGGTCAGTAACGTTTATCGCGTCAACCCTCGGGCGGACTAGCTCCGCATTGTCGAGCATCTCTTTTAAGTCTGTTCCTTTTGGCGGGCCTATTTCGCTGGTTACCACGAACTTGCCGGCTTTAAGCTTATCACAAAATGTCATCTATTCCTGTCCTTTAAAAAGTTCTACAGTATTTCTCATTAATATGGTAGTCGTTATCGGCCCCACTCCGCCCGGGACAGGAGTGATATACGCGGCTCTCTGCGCCGCAGCTTCAAACTCAATATCGCCCAAAATCTTACCGCCCACGCGGTTTATGCCGACGTCTATAACTATAGCGCCCGGCTTTATCCACTCGCCCTTCACCAGCCCGGCCTTGCCGACTGCCACTATCAGGATCTCCGCCTGCTTGACGTGCTCAGCGAGGACTCCGCGTTCACCCGTTGCGATGTGACAAACCGTTGTAGTTGCGAATTTGCTCAGCAGCATCAGGGACAGCGGTTTACCTACTATCTCTGAATGTCCGACAATAACAGCTTCTTTACCGTAAAGGTTTACTTTTGCAGATTCCAGGATCTCCATTACAGCCATAGCTGTGCATGGCCCTATCTTATATTGGCCTAATAAAATTTTACCCAGATTTTCCGGGTGCATACCCTCCGCGTCTTTTCCGGGCGCTATCATACCTGAAAGTTTTTTTGCGTCGATACCTTTAGGAACCGGCAGCTGTAAAATAATAGCGCTGATCGACGGATCACCGTTCAGATCCCTTACCAGCTTCTCAGCATCGGCCTGCGATATGGCCGCCGGAACTGTCCTTAACTCGTATTCAATGCCGAGAGATTCAGCAGCCTTCTTCTGTGCCTTAACATAAATCGCCGAGGAAGCATTCTCGCCCATCTGGAGTGCCAATAGCTTCGGCGCCTTATTGCGCTTAGCCTTAAGGGTGGCGACTTCGGCTTTGATCTTAGCCTTTAAATTTTCCGCAATAGTCTTTCCATCAATTAGCGTTGCTGCCACAAGCCTCTCCCAAGTTTATTCAGCCATGGTATTGGCTAAGTGCCGAGGTCACCGACCTCGGCTATTTTGAAATTACATCCTCGCACATTTCCAATATGTCTTCTTTCAGCTTCGGCATTGACTCTTCCAGTGGTGCCAGGACCTTGTGAGTTTCTCCTACAAAATCAATATCTTTAATATATTTAAGATTTATGTAAACATTGAACTTGGCCGAGAAGAACGCCCCCTCCAGCAATATTGCCGCAATGGCGGTATCTGTTATCAGATTCTTATTGCCGCATCCGGCCAGTTTTTTGCACAGACTTAAAGCTTCAGCTGTGACCTTACAGATCTCAAAAGGCGGCAGCATAGCTTCTTTATACAGCCCGTCAAGCTCCGGAGAATCTTTTGCAGATTTTATTAAAGCAGCTGACAATTTTTCGTATGCCTCGATATCTTTATCGACCAGCACCTGAAGTTTAGCCCTGTAATTTTCAGACTTATTTAGTATATCCGCAGCATCAGCCCCGCTATTTTTATATTTAGGATTGCCTATTGTGTAATTTGCAACCATCGACATGAGCCCTGCACCTATGGCTGCCGACAAAGCGGCCGCACTGCCGCCTCCGGGCGCAGGCTTCTTTGCTGCCAGGTCGCTGAGATATTCGCGTATAGGCCTGTCATTATATGGCATATTTCAGCCTCCCCTTCGAATCGATATCTATGCGTTCGCCTACCGGATTTGACGGGAGGCTCGGCATCGTAAGGATTTTTCCGCAAAGAGCATACAGGAAACCCGCACCTACAGAAGGCTTCACGTCACGCACCGGCAGAATGAAATTTCTCGGACTTCCTTTAGCCTTCGGATCGTGCGACAGGGAAAGATGCGTCTTGGCCATACAGATCGGCAGGTCCGAAAATCCCAGCTTTTTATATAATTTCATGTTATCCTCGGCGGCCTTTTCAAAATGGACACCCTTAGCCCCATACACCTTAGTAGCTATAGTCTCTATCTTTTTTTCTATGGTCATGTCCAGCGGATAAAGATAATTAAATTTACCATTAGCTCCACAAGCATCAACGACCGCCTGGGCCAATTCCAACCCGCCTGCTGATCCGCGTCTATGGACCTCGCTCACCACACATATTAAAGCACCTGCTTCAAGAGCCTTGCGCCTTATGAGCTCTATTTCACGGTCAGTATCTGTCGCAAATCTGTTTATTGAAACGACGCACGGAATACCGTAGAGCCGGACGTTCTCTATCTGTTTTTCAAGATTAGGCAGTCCGACCTCAAGGGCGTCCAGATTTTCCACAGACAATTCTTTACCAAGGGGTTTACCGACAACCATCTTCAGCATACCTGAATGTATTTTTAGCGCCCGGACCGAAGCGACAAGCACAGCGCAAGATGGCCTAAGGCCGCTCGCCCTGCATTTTATGTTTACAAATTTTTCCAGACCGCAGTCCGCGCCAAACCCGGATTCCGTAACTACGTAATCGCACAAACCGAGAGCTATTCTATCGGCAAGTATTGAACTGTTTCCGTGCGTGATATTTGCAAATGGACCTGTATGTATAAAAGCAGGAGTATTCTCGATAGTCTGAACAAGATTAGGATTTATCGCATCCGTCAGTATCGCAGCCATCGAGCCTGCTACTTTCAGGTCATCACATGTTACACCTTTGCCATGTTTATCCAGCGCTACTATTATCCTGCCAAGCCTCCTGCGTAGATCGGGTATGGATTCGGAAAGCGCAAGTATGGCCATGATCTCACTTGCAGCGGTTATATCAAAACCTGTATCGCGTTCAACGCCGGACTCTCCTCCGCCCAGCGCTATCCTGATATTGCGAAGCGACCGGTCGTTCACATCCATGACGCGGCGCCAATATATTTTGTCAAGCGCTATGCCGAGTTTGTTACCTCTATAGAGATGATTATCGAGAAATGAGGCTGCGAGATTATGTGCCTGCGTAACTGCATGAATGTCGCCCGTCAGGTGTAGATTGATGTCGTCTTCGGGCGCTACCTGTGAATAACCGCCGCCAACACCTCCGCCCTTTACGCCGAAGAAAGGCCCCATCGAGGGCTGCCTTAAACATGCGCAGGCCTTCTTCTTAAGCCTGTTGAGCGCCATCGAAAGACCTACGGTAGTTACCGTCTTGCCTTCGCCCAGATGTGTCGGGGTAATTCCTGTTACGACAATATACTTAGCTGTCTTCCTTTGTTTCAATCCTTTAAGTATATCTATATTAACTTTTGCCTTGTGGTCACCGTATGCTTCAATATATTTATTTGGTATGCCTAAACTTGCGGCAATGCTTGAGATGGGTTTTAATTTTGCCTGGGAAGCTATCTGGACATCGCTTTTCATAGTGAGTATATATCCTTATATGTTGGTATATATAATATATATGCTAATCAAGAAGATATCATTTTAATATAATAGGCAGGCATAGGTCAATAGAATTAAACTGAATTTCAAGCGGAAATCGCAAAATAGCGCAAGATTAATCGTCTTTACTCACACGCTCATTATTTATGGGCTTTTCCGCACCGGCAGGTATGCCGAAGCTTGCAGCCGCAGGAATTGGATTGCTTCCGGGGAACATAGCTTTAGTGCTGTATTCTATGGTCTTATTTTCCATTGTTAGGGTTGGCTTGCCTCTTAATATTGATTGTGCTGACACACCTTCA
>JBAYMS010000043.1:0-13561 GCA_041663425.1 Candidatus Omnitrophota bacterium | reverse complement strand
AACAGGCCTCTTGCTGGGTGGTCCGGAGTCAGCATGTATGCGATACCAATGGGTCAGGAAGTTACCGCGACAGCCATACAGCTCGCATGTGCTATTGCGGTTATTGCCGATAACGGTTATCTGGTAAAGCCGCGGATTGTGAAAGAAATTCTTGATGAAAATGGCCAAGTTATCAAAGAGATTCCTCCGGTGGTAAGGCGTAAGGTCATTTCACCTCAGACGGTATTTAAGATGAGGAATATCCTAATGGGGGCAGTGAAGACCGGAACCGGTAAGAAGGCTAGGATGGAAGACTATAGCGCCGGAGGCAAGACCGGAACGGCACAGAAAGTAGAGGGCGGTGTGTACTCACACGACAGGTTCGTCGGATCATTTATAGGATTTGCTCCAGTAGAGAATCCGATACTTGCGGTGGCGGTGTGTGTGGATGAGCCGCGCCCGGTATATTACGGCGGCGATGTAGCCGCGCCTGTATTTAAAAATGTAGTTGATGACACGCTCAAATACCTTAATGCCCAGGGGACGTATGCGTCTAAGTGATATTCTGAAAGGAATAGAGTATAAATACGAAGGACCATTTGCGGACATGGAAGTGACGCGTATTATTTGCGACTCCCGCCAGGTTTGTAAAGGCGATATGTTCGTTGCGTTCAGAGGTTACGCCGACGATGGGTATAAATTTATTAAGGATGCTATAGCGAAAGGCGCTAAGATTGTTTTGTCCGAGAAAGATTTTGACGCTCCGGCAGGTATGATTAAGATCCTGGTTGGCGATACCAGAACTGCCCTTCCTGTCCTGGCAGATAATTTTTATGGCCATCCGTCCGGTAAGCTTAACATGATCGGCGTGACGGGAACAAACGGCAAAACCACTATAACGTATATAATCGAAAGTATATTGAAAAAGATGGGCCAGGAGCCCGGAGTTATAGGCACTATAAGCTACAGGATAAATGGAAAATCTATTCCGGCGAGGAATACTACGCCCGGACCGCTGGAGCTGCAGTCTATGTTCTCCGAAATTTTAAACACATCGCGATATGCTGTGATGGAGGTCTCGAGCCACGCGCTGGATCAGCACAGGGTGGATAGCGTAGCTTTTGACGCGGCTATATTCACTAACATTACCCCGGAGCATTTAGATTATCATAAGACGCTGAATGATTATTTTGCCGCGAAAACAAAAATATTCGGTAAACTGAAAGAAGACGGGACCGCGATACTGAACGGCGATGACGCAAGGGTCGTGGTTTTAAAAAATGACATTAAAAATAAAAAAATAGTAATTTACGGACTTAAAGACGGTGCTGATATAACAGCGAAAAATGTTAAATTGTCGATGGACCGGTCGAGTTTTGATGTGATTATGCCCGGAAAGAAGTTCAGCGTTGATACCCACCTTGTAGGCAGGCATAACGTTTCAAATATACTTGCCGCTGTAAGTGCCTGTGATGCCGTAGGCGTCAGCGTGGAGACGATGAAGGCGGGGATTGAAGCGTTAAGCCTTGTTCCCGGCCGGCTTGAGCCTGTTATATGCGATCGGCCATTTAAGGTTTTTGTAGATTTTGCGCATACGGAAGATGCTCTGCGTAAAGTGCTCGGCCTTGTAAAAGAGGTCGCAGTTTCGGAGATCATAACAGTATTTGGATGCGGCGGCGACAGGGACAGGTCTAAGCGCCCTCTTATGGGAAAGGTGGCGTGTGAATTGTCAGGCCATGTTATAATAACATCAGATAATCCGCGGTCTGAAGATCCGAGCAAAATAATAGATGAAATTGTCCGCGGTGTTAAAGAAAAATTTTCCAATTATGAGATTGAGCCGGATAGATTTAAGGCTATAGATAAAGCCCTGCGCATGGCTAAAGCGGGGAATATAGTGATGATAGCAGGCAAGGGTCATGAAAATTATCAGATAATTAAAGATAAGATATTGCCGTTTGATGATCGTGAAGTTGTGCGGGGAATACTAACCGGCGTAAAGGTTAAGGTTTAGGATTAATTTAAAAAGGCAGCGATGAAAATAAAAGATATTGTCAAGATCACCAAAGGCGAACTTATATCGGGGAGCCCCGATACAGATATAGATCTTTCAAAAGTCTCGACGGATACTAGAAATATTGCGAGAGGCGATATGTTTCTCGCTCTCAGCGGTTCAAATTTTAACGGTAATGAATTTGCTTCCGATGCATTTAAGAAAGGTGCTGTAGGGGCTATAGTTTCGAAGAGGGGATCGTGGACTGACGGGCAGGATAAAATAATTGTCCTGGTTAAGGATACTACTAAAGCTCTTCAGCAGATAGCAGCTGCGCACCGTAAGCAATTTGATATACCTGTTATATGCGTAACCGGAAGCAATGGTAAGACCACCGTAAAAGACATGATAGCTCATGTCCTGTCATCCAGATACAGCGTCCTGCGAAATGAAGGAACGAAGAATAATCATATAGGAGTCCCGCAGACACTGCTCAGATTAAATAAAAAACACGAGATATGCGTTATCGAGCTTGGCACGAACCACAAAGGCGAGATAGCTTCCCTGTCCGGCATTGTCCGTCCGGTCGTTTCTGTTTTTACAAATATAGGTCCTTCGCATCTTGAGTTTCTGGGTGACCTCGAAGGGGTCTTTAATGAAAAGAGAGACGTCCTTAAATTCTTAGACAAGGAAAGCGGCTCTATAGTTTTAAATGGCGATGATGAATTTTTATCTAAAATAAGCGGTAAGGGATTTAAGCTGGTAAAATATGGTTTTAACAAATCTAACGATATCAGGGCAGAAGCGCTGAAACCGGGATCGGACAAATTGGTGTTTGTCGTTAATAACACCATGGCGTTCGAATTGAATCTTCTCGGTGCGCACAATATATATAACGCTCTTGCGGCTATAGCAGTTGCGCTTAATTTCGGTATTGAGTATAAAGCAATAAGGGAAGTGCTTGCTTCATACAAGCCTACCTATATGAGGCTTGAGCGCGAGAGTGTTGACGGTATAGATATCCTTAACGATTCTTATAATTCAAATCCTATGTCGATGCTGCGCGCGCTGGAGGTAATAAAATATTATCGTGCCAGGGCAAAGTGGGTTGTGACAGGAGATATGCTGGAGCTCGGGCAGGATAGCGAACGTTTTCATAAAATGATAGGTGAGTCGGCCGCAAAGGCCGGCATAGAGGGGCTTGTGACTTTTGGTGAGCTTTCGAAGTATACTCTTTCTCAGGCGCTTGCCTCAGGGATGAGCCAGGACAGGCTGTGGCATTGCTCGACGCATGATGAGATAGCGGAGCTTCTGAAAAAAGTCGCGAAAAGCGGTGATGTAATACTGCTCAAGGGTTCGCGGAGCATGAAGATGGAAAAGGTTCTGCATAAATTAAAAGGACAGGAATAAGATGCTTTATTACATATTTTATCCTTTGCGTGATCTCTGGTTCGGGTTTAACGTATTTAAGTATATAACTTTCAGGGCTGCTATGGCCAGTCTGACGGCGTTTCTGATATGCCTGATATTCGGACCGATCATGATAAAGTGGCTTAAAGAGATAAATTTCGGACAGAGCATAAGAAGGGAACATGTGGAGTCGCTCTATAATCTCCATAAACATAAAGAGGGGACGCCGACGATGGGAGGGCTTATAATAATCCTTGCCATTACAGCCTCAACCTTTTTGTGGGCTGACATGCTCAATCAGTATATTCTCGTTACCCTGGCATCTTTTTTGTGGCTGGGGCTTTTAGGATTTACCGACGATTACATAAAGGTAATAAAGAAAAGGAATTTAGGATTGACGGCCAAGAAGAAACTCATCGGCCAGGTCCTGCTCGGTGTATTTGTCGCTTGTTATGTTATATTTTTCACACCTATACCGACCACGATATCTATTCCTTTTGTTAAAAGCATTGCCCTGAATCTGGGGATAATTTACGTATTTTTTGTTATCCTTGTTATAGTAAGTGCGACCAATGCAGTTAATCTTACCGATGGCCTGGATGGGCTTGCTATAGGATGCACTATAGTGGCCGCGATATCATATTCCATCCTCAGTTATGTTACCGGTAATTTCAAATTTGCCGATTATCTCAATGTGTTTTACCTGCCGGGATCCGGTGAATTGTCTGTATTCTGTGCGGCTATGATAGGCGCTGGTCTGGGATTTTTGTGGTTCAATTCATTTCCCGCTACAGTATTTATGGGAGACACCGGCTCACTGGCACTAGGCGGCGGAATAGGTGTTGTGGCAGTATTTATAAAAAAAGAACTGCTGTTGTTTGCTGTGGGCGGAATATTTGTCATAGAAGCTTTTTCAGTGGTTTTGCAGGTGTTGTGGTTTAAAACGACTAAGAAAAGACTGTTCCTTATGTCGCCGATACACCACCATTTCCAGCTTTTAGGATGGTCTGAGTCTAAGATCACTATAAGATTCTGGATAATAGCGATCGCTATGGCGCTGTTGAGCCTGGCGACTTTGAAATTACAATAACCTTTTAGGGTGCTATGTACGTAAAGAATAAAACTATAACAGTAGTGGGGCTGGGAAACAGCGGAATAAACGCCGCCCTGCTCCTTAAAGATCTCGGTGCGTCTGTAAAAGCTACCGATGCATACGATACAGCCGGCACGCAGAGCGCTAAGAAGCAGCTGGCCTCACGCGGCGTTTCGGTCCAGACGGGTGGGCATACCGAAGATTTTATAAAAGGCAGCGATCTTATTGTAGTGAGTCCCGGAGTGGAAGATTCCTCGCCAGCCATAAGGTGGGCTGAAGAATTCCGCATACCTGTCATTGGGGAGATGGAGCTTGGGTATCGTTTTTGCAGAGGTAAAATAATAGCCATAACCGGCACGAACGGCAAAAGTACAGTGACGTCGCTTATAGGACGCATGTTAGAGGACGGCGGACTGGATGTGATTGTTTGCGGTAATATTGGTAATTCGCTTTGCGGTGAGATATCGCAGATAAAGAATGATACGTGGGTCGTCCTTGAGGTCAGTTCGTTTCAGCTCGAAAAGACGGAATTTTTTAAACCTTACATATCGATCGTTCTTAATATAAGAGATGATCATATGGACAGGTATGCTAAATTCAGCGACTATTTCAATGAGAAGCTGAAGGTGTTCCGTAATCAGGATGAAAATGATTTTCTGATATTAAATAAAGATGCCGGGGAATTGAAAGATATAGCAGGCAAGGCCAGGTCTAAGGTTTTGTTTTATTCCAGGCTAGGCGAGACGAATGGTGCCTATGCAGACAGTGAGAGCATTTTTTGTGTAACTAAAGGCCGCAGCGAAGAGATATGCGCTATAAGCGATATGAAATTAAAAGGGCTGCATAATGTAGAGAACGTCCTCGCCTCATCTATTGCCGCAAGGCTTGCAGATGTAAAGGCGAGCTCAATTAAAAATACGATAGCTAATTTTGCCGGACTTTCTCACAGGTTTGAAACTGTCGATACGGTGGATGGGGTTGAGTATGTGGATGATTCGAAAGGAACCACCGTAGATTCGACTTATCGCGCGCTTGAGTCATGTGCTAAGCCTGTAATACTGATCGCCGGAGGCAAAGATAAACATAGCGATTATGGCGTAATAAAAGATATTGTTAAAGAGAAGGTTAAGAAGGTAGTTCTTATAGGCGAAGCGACCAAGGCGATCAGGAAAGCGCTTGAAGGTGCCGTGGATATGACAGAGGCAAAAGATATGCATGAAGCCGTGTCTATGGCGCATTCATTTGCGGATAAAAATTCAATGGTGCTATTATCACCTATGTGTTCGAGCTTCGATATGTTCACCTCATATAAAGAGAGGGGAGAGGTTTTTAAAAAAGCAGTCGAAGCGCTCAAAGGTAAACAAACTTAGCAACACACCTTTAAGGATGTGTTGCGTGGACGATTTAAAAATGAGAGATGTAAGAAGATCTATATTTCTGATAACTATGATGCTGGTATGCGTCGGTATCATAATGATATACTCAGCGAGTTCTATATACGCGTATTCGTCGATGGACGACAGCCTGTATTTTATAAAACGCCACATATCTTATCTTGTCGTAGGGTTTGCGATGATGTTCTTCGCGATGGCCTGCGATCTGAAAAAGATACAGAAACTGTCGAAGCCCATAATGTTTTTAACTATATTATTGCTGCTTCTTGTGCTGATACCCCACATAGGAAGAGAAACTGCCGGAGCCAGGCGATGGTTTAAGCTGGGGCCTATAAGTTTTCAGCCTTCCGAGCTTGCAAAGCTGGCAATGATTATATACATGGCGGACTTTGTCTCTCGTAAGGGTATGCAAATTAAGAGCTTTGTTCAAGGATATCTTCCATCGATGATTATGCTCGGTGCGGTAGTCGGTCTGGTGCTGCTTGAGCCGGATCTTGGGACTGCAATAACCGTTTCAGTGATAGCTTTTATAATTTTATATGTTGGAGGCGTTCGGCCGGTCTATCTGCTGGGAACATTTCTTGCAAGCCTGCCGCTTTTATATATCCTATTATTCAGGGTCGCATACAGGCTGAAACGAATCATGGTATTTATGAACCCATGGGCTGACAAGAGGGGTGCGGGCTTTCAGATCATACAGTCATTTGTTGCGCTTGGATCCGGCGGGCCTTTCGGTGTGGGCCTGGGCCAGTCGCGCCAGAAACTTTTCTATCTGCCCGCCTCGCATACAGACTTTATATTCTCCATCATAGGTGAAGAGCTGGGATTTGTGGGGGTTGCCGCAGTAATATTTCTATTCGGACTTTTTGTCTGGCAGGGGATGAAGGTTGTTTTTAAAGCCATTGAACCTTTTGAAAGATCTTTAGCGCTTGGGATAGTTTCGCTTATAGCTATTGAGACAATAATAAACATAGGTGTCACGGCGGGAGCCCTGCCTACCAAAGGTCTTCCGCTTCCATTTATCAGCTACGGAGGAAGCGGGCTCATATTTCATCTTACGGCTATAGGGCTGCTTCTGAATGTTGCCAAATCTTCCGAGAGCGTCCGATGAAAAAAGCAAAAGTTCTTATAGCGGCAGGCGGATCCGGCGGTCACATATTTCCGGCAATAGCTTTAGCGAAGGCATTGCAGAAATTTCCCGGCTATGACGTTGATATAAGATTTGTCGGAAGCAACAAAGCGCTGGACAGAAGGATATTTGAAAAGGAAGGGTTCAAATTTTCACTCGTATCGGCAAATAAATTTCCATACAAGTTATCTCTGAAAATCATATGGTTCCTTATAAAATTCAAAATAGACTGCATTAAAATGTTTTTCGCATTCTTATCCTATAGGCCGGATGTTGTTGTGGGTTTCGGCGGATATGTATCCTGCCCGGTCATTGTAATGGCTGCGATATTCAGGACGCCAAGGATAGTGCACGAACAGAATGTCTGTCCGGGAAGAGCGAATAAACTTTTATTTACTCTGGCGGATAAGGTCGCTGTAAGTTTTGACCAGATGTGTTCTAAGGGTGACGCTAAATATGTGTTTACTGGAAACCCGATCCGCAGCGAAGTTTTAAAAGAAGATAGGCCAGGCGGAATAAAACGATTTGGCCTCGATGAATCGAAATTTACCATACTTGTGGTAGGCGGCAGTCAGGGCGCGCATTTCCTGAATGAAACTTTTATAAGTGCTATATCCGCAATTGATAAAGAGCTGCGAAGTTCTTTGCAGGTCATACATTTAACGGGTGTGAAAGATTATGAGTGGGCGATTAAAGCCTATGAGCTTATAGATGGCCTGCAGTCGCGTGTTTTTTCATTTATTGACAGGATTGAGGAAGCTTATAGCGCTTCGGATCTCATAGTGACCAGGGCAGGGGCATCGGCGATATTTGAGGCGGCGTATTTTGCGCGCGCTATGATACTTGTGCCGTATCCGTTTGCAATGAGCCATCAGTCTGAGAACGCAAAAGTCTTCAGTTCCGAAGGCGCTGCCGTAACTATAGAAGAAAATATCTTGTCATCGGAAGTTTTTAAAGATAACATATTAAGATTAGTTAAAAATAAAGAAGAACTTAAAAAAACAGGCGCTGCGGCAAAACGGCTTTGTGTGCCGGATGCAGCAGCGAGGCTTGCGGGAGAAGTCTTAAAGTTAAATGAAAAAAAATAATATTTTAAAGAATAAGAAGCTGCACTTTGTCGGTGTGGGCGGTATAGGTATGAGCGGTATAGCCCGTGTCCTTATAGGTATGGGCTACGATGTATCGGGCTCCGATGTTGAGCTGAATGCTATTACCAGGAAGCTGGAAGACCTGGGGGGTAAAATATTTAAGGGGCATAGAGAATCAAACCTTCCGCCCAATGTGGAAGTTCTGGTCTATTCTTCTTCGATAACCGCAGATAATCCCGAGATGAAGGCCGCGCGCCGCATGAAAATAAAGATCGCACACAGGGCCGAAGTGCTGGGTGAGCTTTTTAACGGTAAAAAAGGCATCGCCGTGACAGGCACTCACGGTAAGACCACGACAACCTCGATGATTTCTGTAATGCTGCATAACGCAGGATTGGATCCTACGGCGATTATCGGCGGGGAAGTTGAGAATATCAATGGTAATGCGTGTCTTGGTTCGGGGAAATATATAGTCGCAGAAGCCGATGAAAGCGACAGTTCTTTTCTGCACCTTAAACCTTTTTACACTATTATGACAAATCTGGAAATGGAACATATAGACCACTTCAAGACTCTCGGAAGGGCGAAGGCAGCGTTCAGGGCGTTTGCCGGCAATACGAAGAAGGGCGGAGTGGTTTTTTATAATATCGATGATGCAAATTTAAAAGATGTCCTTAAAAATTATAAAGGAAAAAAACGCACCTTCGGATCGTCTGCGAAGGCGGATATATATCCGCAGAATATAAAGATGGACGGTTTTAACACTTCTTTTGAGTGCGTCTATCATGGAAAATCTATAGGGAATATTTCCATAAAAGTACCGGGCAGGCATAATGTTACAAACGCGCTTGCCTGTGTGCTTGTAGGGCTTGAGGCGGGATTAAAATTTAAAGAGATCGCAAAGGCTATGAAAGATTTTTCCGGAGCCAGGAGAAGGTTTGAGCTCAGAGTGGAAGCGGGCGGTGTAATGCTGATAGATGATTACGCGCATCATCCGACAGAGATACAGGCTGTGCTCGCAGCTAGCCGTAACTGGGAAGGCAAGCGCCGGATAGTGGTTTTCCAGCCGCATAGATATTCGAGGACGAAGTTTTTCGCTGATGACTTCGGCAAATGCTTTAACGGAGTGGATAAATTGATACTTACCGATATATACGCCGCCAGTGAGAAAGCCATAAGAGGGGTTTCAATAAAATGTGTTTATGAAAAGGTCAGGCGCAGCGGTTTGAAGGACGTGGTGATTATGGAGAAGGATGCCATCGCAGGGCACATAATGGATATAAAGAGGCCAGGCGATATGATAATAATGATGGGCGCGGGTAATATAAAAAAAGTCACTGACAAACTATGCGAAAAGCTCACCATGCTTAAAACTTCAGACCAGGCTCTTGTGAAAAAGTTTAAAAACACAGTCAAAGGTAAAGTAAAGACCGGCGAGCTGCTCTCGTCTCATACGTCATTCAAAATAGGCGGCCGGGCTGACATATGGTTTGAACCTAAGGATGTAAAAGATCTTAGGGCTGCGATACTTTTTGCCAGAAATAACAAAGTGCCGTTCTTTGTGATAGGCAACGGTTCCAACGTTTTGGCTAAAGACGAAGGGTATAAAGGGCTGCTGATACATCTGGGATCGGACTATTTTAAAAAGATCAAGTTTTCCGGAAGTGCTATTAATGCAGGCGCGGGATTCAGTCTTCCTAAACTGGTCAATATCTGCTGTGATAAGGCGATTTCAGGGTTTGAGTCTTTGGTAGGAATACCGGGGACTATTGGCGGCGCAGTATATATGAATGCCGGAGGATGGGCAAGCCCCATATTTAAAAATATCGGTGAACTGGTCGATTCGCTTAAGGTTATGGACATGTCGGGGAAAATAAAAATTTTCCATAAAAATGATATAGCGTTTGGCTACAGACGGTCCGGTATGGGCGAATTTATAATACTAGAGGTTGTTTTAAGAGCAAAGTCTGGAGACAGGAATACGCTTATGTCCAGCGCGTCTCATTTTTTGAAAATGAAAATGGAGAAGCAGGTCCTTGACATACCGAGTGCAGGCTGTATGTTTAAAAATCCACCCGATTCGCAATTTACCTGCGGACAGATGATAGATATGCTGGGCCTTAAAGGTGTGTGTGTAGGCGGTGCTGAGATATCGCCCAGACATGCCAATTTTATTGTTAATAAAGGCGGTGCAACGTGCGAAGATGTCTTAAATCTGGCAGAGATGGTGAGGGGGAGAATAAAGGACAATTATGATATCGATCTGGAGATGGAGGTTAAGGTAGTATGAGCGGGTCAAGAATAGGAAGGGTAGGAGTTTTGGCCGGAGGACCGTCCAGTGAGCGCGAAATAAGCCTTCGTTCCGGCAAAGCAGTGCATGATGCGCTTCTGAAGAGAGGCGTGGATGTGTTTTTTATGGATGTTCGGGATAACATCTATGATATAATCAAATCCGAAAAAATGGATGTCGCATTTTTGGCGCTTCACGGAAAATTTGGTGAAGACGGGACGGTGCAGAGGATACTCGATTCTGCAGGAATAAAATATACAGGGTCCGGCTCTGAAGCCTCACGGC
The DNA here is from genome assembly GCA_041663425.1 of Candidatus Omnitrophota bacterium. Classification (GTDB taxonomy): domain Bacteria; phylum Omnitrophota; class Gorgyraeia; order 2-01-FULL-45-10; family 2-01-FULL-45-10; genus FEN-1322. Next base: position 2,900 of record JBAYMS010000043.1, on the reverse strand, counting down.
TTGCGTTGGACAAAATAGCCTCTAAGGAAATATTCGTAAAAAACAATATTCCAACGCCCGGATATGTGATCGTTGAGAAAAACAGTTTCAGGATAGCGGATCTCGCTTCGCTTAAGATGCCTGTTGTTGTTAAGCCTCAGCTCGAAGGTTCCAGCATAGGTTTGTCCGTAGTTAAAGACGGGTCCGGTCTGGAAAGGGCGATAGAGGAAGCGTTTAAATACGGGCCTAATGTTTTGGTGGAAAAATATATCTCCGGCAGAGAATTGACTGTCGGCATATTGAATGACATGCCATTGCCGGTAATAGAAATAGTTCCAAAAGAAAAAGTTTACGATTTCAAGGCCAAATACAGCGACCCGGACACTCAGTATCTTGTTCCTGCTCCTGTGAATGAAGGCGCAAAAGCGCTGGCGCAGACGCTCGGGCTTCTCAGTCATAAAGTTCTGGGCTGCAGGTCTTTTTCCAGGACAGACATGATAATGGACGAATTCGGTAATATGTTTGTTCTGGAGGTAAACACTATACCCGGCATGACGGAGCGCAGTCTTCTTCCTAAAGCGGCGGCCGCGGCAGGTGTGAATTTTGGCGAATTATGTGTTAAATTGATCGAGGATGCCATTAAGTGAAAAAACAGAACAAGGGTAAAAAATTTAGCTTTAATGCCTTCATGAAAGATATGCGTGAAGCGATCGCAAAAAGGGCGCTTAATTTTATCGTCATAGCGGTATTCCTGGCGATAGTGTTTTTATTGGGCAAAGCATATCTTTACAGGTCAGACTATTTCAGGCTTAGAAGGGTAGAGATCAAAGATACTTTCCTTGATCAGAGAGCGCTGATTTCCATAAAATCACGCGTATTGAGTGCATATAAATCGAAAAGCGTATTTACACTGGACCTTAAAGCGATAGCTAATAACCTCCAGTCTTCCTATGCCGACGCTAAGGATGTTTCCGTTTCTCTTGCGTTACCGGATAAATTAGTGATAAGCCTGAAGCTGCGCAAGCCAGTAGCGGTGGTCAGGGCTGATAAGTTGTACCCTGTAGATGAGGAAGGGGTTGTGCTGCCGATAACAGACCAGGCTGCTTTGAAATGGGTTCCGGTAGTTGACGGGGTGCAGCTTAAGGCCAATGAGCGTAAAAACAAAGCCATAGTGTCTAAAAATTTAAAAACAGCTATAGATCTGCTGCGGATCATAAAAGATGTGAAAGCAGTTGCGGATTACGGGATCGATAGTGTTAATACTAAGGATCCTGAGAATATATCGTTTTATCTAAGAAATGGCATTGAGGTGCGCATGGGATCCGAAGATTTTAAGGGTCGTGTCATGGTTTTGGCTAAAACATTAAAAGACCCCAGGCTTATTATGGATAGGATAAAATATATAGACCTGCGTTTTGGGGACGCGGTTATAGGACCGAGGTAAAATATGCATATAAATCGTGTAAAAGTCATAACAGGCCTGGATATAGGTTCCTCGAAAGTTTCAGCAGTTGCCGCTTCTATAGATAAGGAAGGCTTGTTCAGCATAGTGGGCCAGGCTACTCAGGATTCTCTGGGGGTATCGCGCGGAGCTATAGTTGACCTGGATGAGGCTGTGAGGTCGGTCTCCGGTGTATTGAAAAAACTTAAAGCAAAATCACCCAATGGTCTTGGCCAGATATACGTAAATATAACAGGCGAGACTTTGAAAGGTGCTATTTCCAAAGGTATGATACCGCTCTCTTTGCGCGGCCGCGAAATAACTAAATTTGATATGAAGAGATGCATGAATGCGGCAAGTACTGTGCATCTTCCATTTGACAGAGAGATAGTCCACAGGATAGTGCAGAAATTTTCTATAGATGATCAGCCATGGATAAAAGATCCTATCGGTTTGTATGCTTCGCGCATAGCCTGTGAAGTTTTTATAATAACCGCGGCTTTGAATAGCATCCAGAATATTTTTAAATGTGTAAGTAACTCAGGGTATGATGTCAAAGAAGTTGTATACACAGGTATCGCAGATGGCAGCGCTGTTCTTGATAATGAAGAAAAAGAATCCGGTGTTATTCTGCTGGGAATGGGTGCCGAGCTTACAGAGATCTCTACATTTTTTAAAGGCGTTTTATGTGATATGGAGATACTGCAGACAGGTGCTGAAGATTTTAAAAATGATTTCCGGTCAAGTGCTGTATTTGATGCTGTGATCGAAAAAGTTGCATTAAAGCTGCAAAGTTTTAAGGATACCGGAAAAAATATACAGTCAGTAGTTGTCACAGGCGGCATAATTTTCGCTGATGGTGTTATAGAATATCTGGAAGAAAAGCTTAAATGCCCGGTTAAAATGGGTGTTGCCAAAGAAGTGAGAGGGGAAGTTTCAGGGCTTGATAGCATACGTTTATGCACTGCTATAGGTCTTGCGAAATATGCTGCTGAAAAGCAGGAGAATCTGCCTCAAAATGCCAAGAATTTTACTAAGACATTATCCTCCGCAGTAATCGATATTTTTAATAACTACTTCTAAAAAATATTTTCCCGTCGGGAACGTGTTGTGTAATTTGTTGTTAGCCCATCCAAAAACTAGATTACGTTAAAAATACAAAAGTGAGAAGGCCTAAGCTTGTATAAGCCATGGCCTATGTTATACTATATATAGATATTGATAAACAATAGTATATCAAAAGAATAACAATTAAAAGAAAAGAAAATAAGATGAAAACAAAAATCCTGTTCCTCACAGCCCTGGCAGTCGCGATGATGAGTGTCGAGCTCGCATTCTGTTTACCGCAGGATGCAAGAGTGGAGAACGGGACAGTCTATATCGAAACCCCCAATGCCACCACAATGAACATCACCGCATCAGATAAAGCTATCATTAATTTTTCATCATTCAATATCGGCCAGAACGAAACAGTAAATTT
>JBAYMS010000042.1:0-14103 GCA_041663425.1 Candidatus Omnitrophota bacterium | reverse complement strand
TATCATTAGCCACAACGGCAAGAGGTATCCTGCAATCCTCAAACCCTTTGCCATCAATAAGCTCCCTAATAGTATTCTCTAATTTTTTACCCGCCAACAGCCCCATCGATGGCATCGTGGGATCAAGTATCTTTTTCGTTGTAAATTTATATGCATGCTCTTCCATTTGAGCGACAGACACACCCACGGAGTATGCAGCTCCAATCATAGCTCCCATACTGGTGCCGACAATGGCATCGATTGGAATTCTTTCTTTCTCAAGCACCTTCAATACGCCTATATGCGCTATTCCCCGCGCTGATCCGCCTCCGAGAGCAAGTGCAACTTTCTTCTTCTTTCTGAGAAAATCGAACATGTTTTACTCCTCCGTCTTAAGCATTATATCACGTTTCACTTGAGATTATAACTTCCGAATATGCACCAGGATCAAAATACTTATTCACAACACGCTTCACATCCTCGACCGTTACTTTACTTATCTCTTTATCGTACCGGAGAATATTGTCGTATCCCAGCCCGTATAGTTCATCTATGGCCGTTGTTTGTGAAAAATACTCATTCGTCTGCATATCCATCGCATGATCTGTAGATAGTTCGCGCTTAGCAGAAACAAGCTCTTCTTCGGTTATGCCTTCGCTGCGCAGATTCATCATCTGCAGGACCAGCCCTTCTTCGGCTAGCCGGATATTTTCTTTTGTAGTGGCCGCATAAAGCGCAAATAAACCAGAATAAGGCGTCTGCTTCTGAACGCAGCCAAGGGCGTAGGACAAAGGCAGCTTATTCCTCAACGAATCGAACAGTCTGCCTGAATATCCGGACAGCACAGAGCCGAGAACTTCCAACGCATATCTATCAGGGCTTTTAATGCTGACAGTAGCGAAACCTAAAGCTGCGAAGCTCTGTTCTTTATCCATCGCAATAATTTTTACGGTTATATCGTCGGAAGGTTTATGTGAAAAATTTACCGCAGGCACGTTCCTGGATTTAAGGGTGTTAAAAGCTTTTGTAAGCTTACCGGCCATCTCATCCGGCTCAAAGTCACCGGAAATCGAAACGATCATATTGCCAGGAACGGCATGCGACTTATAATATTTTACAAGATCGCCTCGAGTGATATTTTTAATAGATTCCTCACTGCCTAAAAAAGGAAGTCGATACTGAGAATCAGCAAACACCTCTTCCCTTAAAGCGTCAATACCTCTCTGGAAAACATCCTCATTTTCTTCATATATCATAGCTGTAATAAGCCTTCGCTCCATCTCGATCTCTTCCTGCGGGAAGACTGGATCTGTAATTATGTCCCGCAATAAAGATAACGAGGCATCTGCGCTGGATTTGAGCGACCCCAGCGTTACGCCGAAGCCGTCGAAACCGCTGAAAGTATCGATATTGCCGCCCATCGCCTCAACAGCACCTTTTATCTGGGATTCTTTTCGGGCGCCTGTGCCCTTTAAAAGCATTCTCGCTGTAAAATTGGATATGCCGTTATTTTTATTGTTTTCACTGGCAAGTCCGCCGCCTATCGCAACCGTCATTGAAATTGTAGGGGTGTTTTTATTCTGCCTGACTATCAGCCTGAGACCGTTAGTAAGTTTTACTATTTTGGCAGGCTGTTCTTTAACTGGCGCCGGAACCACCATGTCTTTAGATGCGATTAACTTATCCGGAACTATCGCTACGACAGTAGCGCCATCGCCGGACAAATACTTGCCTGCCACCCTTTTAAGGTCCTTTACAGAAACGCGGTCGATGCCGACAACATATCTTCTCGAGAAATCACTGCTTCCTGTCAGCATGTAATTAAAGGCAAGGTTGTTTGCCTGGGCATCAACTGTCTGCATAGACATAAGATAGTCACCCAAAACCATATTTTTTGCGCTCTTTAATTCTTCTGCACTGACATTACCGGAACGGATCCTATTAACCTCTGTCTGTATCCGACGCTCCACCTCAGACAATTTAGCCGGATCCAGAGTTGCGGTTATAACAAACAGTCCAGGGTCTCTGGGAGTGAAGTTCCAGCATGCTATAGAATAAACGAGGTTATCTTTTTTAAGTAATGAACTATTAAGTTTTGAATTATCGCCTCTGCCAAGGATCATCGAAAGGACATCCATGGCAAAAAGATCTTCGCTCAGCACACTTGTGGAGTGATAGCCTATAGCAAGATAAGCCAGATTTGTCTCGATGCCTTTCTGTGCATACCTCTTGTCTATCTGCGCAGGCTCTGCGGGGCTCAAGTCTTGGACAGCATAATTCGCCGGTCTGAAATCTTCAAACTCCTCCTCGACTACAGGCAGGACGGTGTTTCTACCGACGCCTCCCACAATGGCCATGACCATCCGGTTAGGCGCATACATTTTATTATAATAATCAATAAGATCTTCCCTGCGCAGGGATTTAAACCTCTCCTCATTACCTATTGGAGGGTATTTATAAACATGACGGATGTAGGCAGTTTTATTGAGGATCCGGAACAATAAATTCTGGGGCTCGTCATTGGTAAGGTGCAGCTCTTTTAAAATAACCTCTTTTTCTTTTTCCAGCTCTTCTTCGGCAAAGGAGGCGTTCAGAAGCATGTCCTTCAGAAGAGAAATAGCCTGATGTACATTTTTGACAGGAACAATTATGCTGTATTCTGTCACGTCCTGGCCGACGGAACCGTTTATAAATCCGCCCAGAGACTTCACTTCTTTTTCTATCACACCGGGGCCCCGCGAGGCAGTGCCCTTAAATAACATGTGTTCTGCCAGATGCGATATGCCGGACCCCAGATATTCCCCCTCCAGGGCGGAGCCGGCCAACACCTTGACGTTAATAGCCGCCAGGTCCTGCGACGGAATTTCTTTCACTAAAAGAACGAGGCCGTTTTCCAAAATATCTTCGGAAACGGCCTCATCAGGAAGTTCTACAGTATTTAAATTATCGGCTTTCCCGCAACCACAAAGATGGGAAAGCAGCAGCACCGACAAGATCGCGGCGCTTAAAAATATGGATGACCTTTTTAGAATGACTTCCATCCCATTTTTCTTTTGCGTCGTTTGCGCTCACTTGGCTTTTCGTAGTGCTTTCTGGCCTTGAGCGTCTTCAGGATGCCTTCTATCTCTATCTTTTTTTTGAAACGTCTTAGCGCCTTTTCTAACGGTTCGTTTTCACCAACGCTGACTTTCGGCATTATCTTCTCACCTCTTTCATCATAATTTTATTAATTTTAACAATTAAGGGCCGTTTTGTCAAGGTCTAAGCTTTTTCCAGAATTGCTCAGATTTTATAGGAGACGCATACCGGCTTTTCGCATAATAAAATATATCGCCATCAGAACTTACAACTCTTAAATTCCCCCTCTGCCCATCCGGGAAATTGTCGATATATTTTTTTATGTATTCGTCAGCATTCCGTGCAGCCACAATCTTCAGCTTCGGCGTGCTCGAATACCTCATATTAAGATATTCGTGAGTACTGTCAAAAACAAGCGTTATCGGATCTGCGTGAGTCCTCTGAAAATCACCAAGGATATTTATTAAAAGTGCGGCTGATTCAAGAGAGTCGCCGTCGACATCGTCGATATCGGATCTGTGGTCACGAATAAGATTCCACCCGTCAATTATTATCGGCATATCATTACTGCATCGTGCTCTGCAGCTCGGCGATTTGCCTTAACAGGTCCCGATAAATTACAATAGTGGTCTTGGCAAGCCAAACAGTAACAGCGATGATCAGGATAGTTACAATGATTTTATGTAATCTTTTAAGGCACGGACTGAGCCATACGAGCGGCAGGGCGAACGGCCCTACCGCCAATACGGCAACTAACAACCAAACAGGTTTGTAATACCACTTTACATCTGTCATTTTTTTACTTTGCTGTATCTTTAAAAAGATCTCCAAGTGCGCCAGCAGCCTTCTGAACCGTTTCGCTCGTGCTCTTTACCGCCACAGGAGCATTCGCAGCTGTGGACTTTAAAGCCTGATGTGCTATGTCCGCTGCTTTTCCCGTCATGTTCTGTGCGGATGACAGTGCATCAGAAACCGACCCCTTAAGGCCACCAATATCGAAGTTAGCCATATTTGCTATTGCTGTATTAGAAAGAGACTTAAAGACTATCACGCTGACCACGGAATATGGATCGGTTATATTTGCGTAGCGTTCATTTATGTTAACATTGTATTCTTTTACAGCCGGACCGCCAGATGCAGTGTAATCTTTATACATAGCCTTGCCTATCTTAAGGTCAAGAACATCTATCTGGATGTTCGGAGCTTTTCCGCCTTCTGCTGCAGGCGCCGGCGCACCCTTCTTAGTCGCCTTGACAACTTTGAGTGAATTCAGATTCAATTCACCTTTGGCGTTTTTCACAACGACAAACTCTCTAAGATTAAGACGCAGCTCTCTCAGGTGCACAACGCCTTTAAAAATGGCGGGAAGATCGTAATCGACATATATCTCCGGCATGTCGACCATGACCCGGTCTTTAAACTGAGCTGGGTTCATTACACGTAAATTTTTTATCTTTACCGCCGTTTTTACTATACCTACATTCAGAGAGCCTATACTGAGCTTCAAGCCCGTTACAAATTCCACACCTTTTTCAATCGAAACTTTTATTATCAAATCTTTTGTAACTGATACAGCAAAAAGAGCTACTACTACTATAGCTATCACCTTCCACTGCTTTTTCATAGCATATCCTCCTTTTTATATCATTCGAGCAATCGCTCAACGTGTTTTAAAAATTCCATTATAGACTTCGGACTGTTCGGAATAGTGCAGCCGGCAACATCAAAATGGCCGCCGCCTCCGTAGCGCTCAGCTATGCTCGCAACATTTATGCTGGCCTTCGACCTCAGGCTGACACGCAATGCATCCTTTCCGTTCTCGCGAAATAATACCGCAATGTCGACCTTCTTTATAGTTCTCAGCTCATCAGGGGCAGCATCAACATCTTCGTGCTTACCTTTAAAACGGTTAAAGTCGCTCTTTCTTATGATCGACCACGCAATCCTGTCATTTTTTAGAAACTTGCTTCTCGCAAGACACATCCCGGACAAAATAGCTGACTGCTTTGTCCTGGACCAGAATATCATTTCTACCAGCTTGTAAAATTCAACCCCTGAAGCAACGAGATCGGTACATACTTTGAATGTAAACGGACGGACATTTGGCAGGCGGAACGAACTTGTTTCCACTATTATAGAAGTCATTATGTTGTGCGCTACATCTTTAGTGATGGGCACGCGGAGTTTCTTTAAAAGCACATATATCATTTCGCCCACAGCCGCCGCGCTGCCGTCTACATAGCAGACATCGCCGAAAGGCCTGCGAAAATCATGGTGATCGATCTCAAGTATCTCACTCGCCCTGGCAAAGACTTCATAAGTTTTACCCAGTATCTCTTTATTGCCGCAGTCAACAGATATGGCCAGATCGACTGACTTGTCCAGCTTTCTTATAATGCGGCTGGCACCCGGAAGATTTTTGTAGCGCTGAGGGATCCCGTCGCAGCTTATCATATAAACCCGCTTGCCGAGCTTTTCAAGACCCAAGCCTAGAGACAACAAGGATCCTATCGAATCACCATCAGGATTTATGTGTCCGGAGATGGCGATATCCCGCGCCGCATTGATGCTGTTTTTCGCCTCAGCAAGACCGTTCATTTTCAGGCTGCCTTTTTACAACAGTTCTGTTTCAAGCTTACGTATCAAACCGGATATATCTTTTACAAGGTCAACGCTCAGAAGCTTCTGCGCTTCAGCGTCTGTTTTGAGTGTTTTGAGGGTTGAGATGATGCGCTTTATCACTGTAAATTTACGCCTCTGGCGTGCTTCATCGGGCGTCAATTCTTCCCGCTGCCGGATAAGGCTTGTGAGGTCTTTCTTAACCTGACCAGGGTCCTTCCCTTCCTGAAATACATCTTTTTTAACACGCTGGTAATCATCCTGATCGAGCGTGTTTTTACTCTTGGCAAGGCGAAGCAGATTAACCGCCTCATAACTGGGAACTGATGCCGGAGGCTGAGATTCAGAATATTCTTTCTGCAAATACGCAGGTTCTTCTTTTTCTAGAAAATAATACGATTTAAGAAGCTTCATTGCCGTGGGCTTCTTTATACCTATCTCCTTCTGCGTATATGCATCAAAGGTCAGATACCCCCACTCCTTATACGCCTTATCTTTCCATACAGTATATAAAGACTGCCCCAGTTCTATCCAGGAAGTTTTAAAATTTTTAGCGCTTTGCAGAACTCTGTAGCGGATCGAGTCCTCCTCGACACCGACCATTTTTTCTTCAATACGTTCAAGTGATTTAGTTTTCATGTCATTTATTATATATCAAAAATAATTCTTTTCAAATGTAAATTTAGAATTGACACTTCATTATCAATACCTTATCATTATTATATGATCAAAAAAGCACTGCTTTCACTTATCGTCTGGAGCGTTGGCGCCATCCTCACCACAACGCTCTATTTTTCCATGCTGATAGCGATAGCGCTGTTTCCGAAAGATAAGATACGGAAAAAGGCGCATGCCCAATGCTTCTGGTGGGCAAAGTCTGTAGTAGCATTCAATCCTTACTGGGACGTATCTGTCAGCGGTCTGGAGAATATAGATAAAACCAAAACTTATATAATAGTGGCAAACCATCAGTCTCTTGCCGACATTGTTATAATCTATCTTACAAAAATGCAGTTTAAGTGGGTCGCCAAAGAAAGCTTGTTCAAACTTCCATTCGTAGGCTGGTGCATGTCTCTGGCTAAACACGTTAAACTTGAGCGAGGGGATTTTGGAAGCATCAAAAAGGTTTACAGGGAAGCTGCCGGCTGGTTAAGGGGCGGCATGTCTGTGCTCTTCTTCCCCGAAGGCACACGTAATAATGCCGGTGGAATGAAAGATTTTCAGAACGGCGCATTTAAGCTGGCGATAAAGGAAAAAGTTTCTGTCCTTCCAGTGTCTATAAAGGGTACCGGTGATGCAATCCCGAAAGGCACATGGCTATTTCAGACAAGAGTACCTATAAATCTGAAAGTCCTGCCTGCCATAGACACATCCCGGTTCGGCCCGGCAGATTTCGCAGAATTGCGGGACCTGGCACGCAACGCGTTAGAATCGGCTTAAAGAACCTTCCAGATATCTTTAGCGTAATCATTTATCGTCCTGTCGCTTGAAAATTTTCCGGACCTTGCCACATTTATTATAGACTTCCTAACCCAGCCGCTCTTATCCAGATAAGACTGCGATACAATATCCTGCATCTTAAGATATTTATCAAAATCTGCGCAGACGAAAAAATAATCGGTTGTGGTCAGATTGTAAACTATCGGATCGAAGAGGCCTAATTCTACGTGCGACAAGAAATTGCTGTTAATAAGGTTTATGATATCTTTTAATATTCGGCACTTTGCAATATATTCATTAGGATCATACCCGTTACGTCTCAACTCCTCTATTTCATCAGCCTTGAGACCGAATATAAAAATATTATCTTCCCCCGCCTCTTCAGCTATTTCTATATTAGCACCGTCAAGGGTTCCGATGGTGAGTGCACCGTTTACCATAAACTTCATACATCCAGTGCCTGAAGCCTCCGTTCCCGCCGTGGATATCTGTTCAGATAGGTCACTAGCCGGAAATATTTTTTCAGCCAGGGAAACGCAGTAATTCTCAAGAAATACAACCTTCATTTTGTCGTGAATAGCCTTATCGTTATTTACCACTTCAGCAATGCTGTTAATAAATTTTATTATCAGCTTTGCCATGGCATACCCGGGAGCAGCCTTTCCGCCGAAAATAAATGTCCTGGGCAGAACGTCTGCACGCGGATCGTTCTTTATCTTAAGATACTGTGAAAGGACATAGAAAGCGAATAGTAGCTGCCTCTTATATTCATGTATACGCTTTACCTGGACATCGAACATAGACTTAGGATCTACTGAGACGCCTGTAGTTTTATGGATATAATCCGCCAGATACTTTTTATTGGCCAGTTTCGCTTCATACCATTTACTCTGAAACCCCTTATCATCTTTAAGAGGCAGTAATTTCTTAAGCTTATAAAGATCGGTTGTCCAGCCGTCGCCAATAGCACCTGTGATGAGAGAAGAAAGTTTTTCGTTATCTTTTTTCAGCCATCGGCGTTGCGTGATACCATTTGTCTTGTTATTGAATTTATCCGGAAAGATCTCATAGAAATCTTTAAAAAGGCGTGTTTTCAAAAGCTCAGAATGCAGCTCCGATACGCCGTTTATAGAATGACATCCTACCACCGCAAGATTTGCCATCCGGATTCTTTTTATATCGCCTTCTTCTATAAGCGACATCCTCCGAAGACGGTCGTTATCGCAGGGGAATTCTTTTGCCACATTTTCAAGGAACCTTAAATTTATTTCATAAATTATCTGGAGGTGACGCGGCAGCAGCTGCTCAAAAAGACTGACAGGCCAGCACTCAAGCGCTTCGGGCATTATAGTGTGATTTGTATATGCAAAAGTATTTACGGTCACATCCCATGCTGCATCCCAATCGAGCCCTTCTTCATCGACAAGTATGCGCATAAGTTCAGGTATGGCTATCGACGGATGAGTGTCATTAAGCTGTATGGCCGCCTTCGACGCAAGCTTAGTTATATCTCCATTCTCCATTTTGTATCGCCGTATTATGTCAGCAAGCGATGCTGCGGTAAAGAAATACTCCTGTTTCAGACGGAGTTCCCGCCCCTGGCTTACGTTATCATTAGGATAGAGGACTTTGGAGATGTTTTCGGTCACCATCTTATTCATGACCGCACGTTCATAATCTCCATCGTTAAAATAACTGAGGTCAAACTCTTCGCTTGCCCTTGCAGACCATAAACGCAGTGTATTTACGATATTATTCTTATAGCCGGGAACCGGCATGTCATAAGGCGTGGCAAATACATCCTCAGTGTCGACCCAATGAACGCGCGTCTTGCCGGTATCATCCTGCTCCACATAGGTTCGGCCGTAAAATCTGACCTTTACAGTATACTCCGGACGCTGGAATTCCCATGGATTACCCTGCTTCAGCCATTCATCCGGAAATTCAACCTGATATCCATTGACTATTTTCTGATTAAATATACCGTATTCAAATCTTATGCCGTAGCCATGCGCTGGTATGCCGAGAGTAGCCATTGAATCTAAAAAACAGGCGGCAAGCCTTCCGAGACCTCCATTGCCCAGCCCCGCATCCGCTTCGCTTTCCGAGATCTCGTCAAGATCGAAGCCCATTTCCTTAAGAGCATCTCTGGTCTGATTCTCAAGGCCGAGATTTATTATATTAGTGCCCAGCAGCCTGCCTATAAGGAACTCCATCGAAAAATAATAGACTCTCTTAGCGTTATCATCGTGATACCGTTCCTGCGTGACCATCCATCTCTCAACTATGCGATCCCTTACCGCTATAGAAGTGGCCATAAAGTCATCATGTATAGTTGCGGTATATTTATCTTTTGCCAGACTGTATTCCCGATTGGCGATAAAAGATACCCTGAGCCCATCTTTAGTCATATCCTTGTAATACCTCTTAACCCTGGCGGCCTGAGAATCTACAACTTTCGACTTCATAATACTCCTTTCACTATAACCTTCCACCCGCTATAAATATTGAACTATTGCCGAATTTATCTTTTATTATATCCAGCGCTTTGTGGCGCGCCTCCCGTTTTATGTCTAGAGAGTCTCTGAATAAATTATCCTGAAATCCTGCCGGACAAAAATTTGAACTCTTCACACCCAAAAGTCTTATCTTTTTACCATGACAATCAAAATTTCTATATAATACTATAACGGTTTTATATAAAATATCTATAAAATTCGTCGCGTCCGATATCGTTACCGATCTGGTGAACGTACTGAAATCTGCAAGCCTGATTTTAAGCGTTATCGTCCTGGCCTTAATTCCAGATGCGCGCAATCGCCCTGAAACCTTTTCGCATAATGCCATGAGAGCACATTCGATCTTCTGGTGCTCTATCGTATCAACATCAAAAGTCGTCTCATTGCTGATCGACCTGGCTTCACCGGCAGGCTCGACCTGCCGATCATCAAAACCATTGGCCAGCCGCCAGAAATCCATGCCAACTTTACCGAAAATAGCTGATAACTTTTTCTGGTCCATAGCAGCCAGCTCGCCTATTGTCCTGATGCCTCGGCGTTCCAGCTCTTCACCGCACTTCCTGCCAAGTCCCCACAGGCGGCGAACTTCCAACGGCTTCAAGAAGTCCTGCAGCCCTTCCTCGGTCACCTCCACCAAGCCGTCCGGCTTATCGATGTCCGAGGCTATTTTCGCCGCCATCTTTGTCGGGGCAAGCCCCACCGAAGCGGTCAGGCCTATCAGCTTCCTGATCTTTTCTTTTATCATCCGGCAGGTATCAACGGGGGTGCCAAACAGATGGTAGCTGCCGGTTATATCAAGGAACGCTTCATCAATGCTCACAGGCTCTATGTCAGGTGAGAAGGAATATAATATTTCATATATTTTTCCGGAGACATCTGAATATTTATCAATATCTACGGGTAAAAAAACTGCTTTCGGACATTTCCTGTATGCTATTGAAATAGGCATGGCCGAATGTATGCCATACTTACGCGCCTCATACGAGCAGGTAGACACAACGCCCCGGCCGCCTCCGCCTGCAGGATCAGCCCCTACAACTACGGGTTTACCCCGCAATTCCGGATGATCCCGTTCTTCAATGGACGCAAAGAACGCATCCATATCCATATGTGCTATATATCTCTTCTTTTTCAAACTACAACTTTCTACCCCTTAAAAACCACAAGTGCTTTTTCATTGTCGCTCGTAGATACCACAACCGTTGCTGCGCAGCCGCCGGTGCATGTTGTTCCATAAAGGTAACGGATATCGATCTTGGCATCGAGCAATTTCTGGCTCAGGCTCTTCATAGCACCAACCTTGTTCTGCAGCTCAACAACAACCACCTCTTTGCTCTCTATAGTTTTAAAACCCGCTTTCATTAACGCATCGCTCGCCCGCAGCACATCGTCAGCAACGAGCATTATTTTTGCCTCATTGCCCATAGAGTAGCCGGCAACGCCCTCTACATTTATCCCGTGATCGGCAAGTATCTTTGAAACATTTGCCATCGTCCCCATCTTGTTTGGAACCGTGAGAACAAGCTCCTTCCCCATCTGCGCATTCTTTATCACGTTGCACCTCCGATTTGTTGTGATCTTTCCCCGATAAATCGTCCCGAGCGTCCTTCACTAAACTTCTGACGCGAGGGGCTGCATATACGCCCTGACCCCGCCTCCTTTCCGTCAATTAACCCCCTCCACATCCACTATGCAATCGATGCGGAAATTCCTTTCCTCATTCTTTAAATGACAGAACGCCACAATATAAGACTTGTCGTATGTATTTTGTATTTGGACCGGAGTGATAACGCGTTTCGTGATCTCATTATTCCAGGATGAACGGTAAGTGATATTGAGCTTTTTCTGGTCCCGTATTGCGTTTTCGATAAGAACGGTTTTATAATCTTTAACCTTTTTAATACCTGCGCCTTTTTTGGAATATGCTATCGCCTCGACATCTTCTATCCCTTCTGACAATATAATAGCAAGCTCTTTCTCAAAGACTTTCCAGGTTGTGCAGGCATCGGCAAGAGCGCGATGCTCTACGGAAGTTTTAATATTAAGATGTTTTGATACCGCACCTAGGTTATACCTGCCCGCCTGCGGGAAGAATCTTCTGGCAAGAGCAAGCGCGTCTATAACAAAATATTCGTCCAGCTGCCATTTTTCATCACCCATCGCGCTCTCAAGAAACCCCAGATCAAACCCTGCGTTATAAGCCACAAGAACACTGCTTTTAGAAAAATCGAGAAACTTTGGAAGGACTTCATTTATAACAGGTTGACCTTCGAGCATTTCAGGCGTGATGCCGTTAACGCTGAAAGCACCATACGATATCGGCCGCTGTGGATCTACGAAGGAGCTGAATTTTTTGGGATTTTTACAGGATGATTTTACTCTGACGGCGGCGATTTCACATATCTTATCTCCGGAATACGGAAACAATCCCGTCGTCTCTACGTCGAAGATCGTAAATTCAGCCTTGGCTATTTTCATTTAGTCTGTTTTTAAATGCTTCCGTCAATTTCCTTACTTCACCTGATATGCGCGAGAATTCTTTATTTTCCAGCCAATCTCTGCGGAATATACTGCCTCCAAAAGAAACGGCATCCGCACCATTATTAAAATAGGACGTCATGTTTTGTGCATTAACGCCGCCGCACGCCAAAAGTTCGATATCGGCAAACGGCCCTTTGATCTCCTTAAAATACTCAGGACCGAAAAAACCTGCGGGAAATACTTTTACCATTGTAGCTCCGGAGTTCCAGGCGCGGTATATTTCAGCCGGAGTAAGCGCACCCGGAAACACAGGTATTACATTTTTCGCGCAATACTCAACGACTTCGTCGACCATTACAGGCGTTACAATAAATGTAGCACCCGCGTCCAGCGCACTTTTCAGAGATTCCAGATTCAGGACAGTGCCGGCACCTACCATAAGCCGGTTGCCCGCAGCTTTAACGGTCTGGGCTATCAACGATTCCGCACCTTGCGTATTCATTGTTATTTCAAGGGTTTCCAATCCGGCCGATACCACTGCATCCACAAGAGGCTCGACTTCACCGGCCCGCACCCCTCTGGCTATACCCATTATTGGAAGTTTTTTAAATCTCTCTATGTCCATATCTAATCCAGATCCGCCCCGGCAAGACTATCGTAAAATTCCCTGTAATTTTCTTTTTTCTCGCTTTCACGAAGCGCTATCGCCGTCTTCGGATGCTCATCCAGCATTCCGGTAATAGCATACGGAATGATGTATCCCCACTCCATGCGCTCACGTAAAGGAATGAATTCTTTGGATATGAGATCAAGTATAGGTCTTATGTCAAACTTAGGATTTTTTAGAAAACCTATGAGAAGTTCAAGAGGGCAATTTCCCGCGGCCCTGCCAAGCCCATACACTGTGCCGTCAACATAGTTCGCGTTATGTATGATCGCTTCGATCGTATTACCGAAGGCAAGCTGCTGATTGTTGTGGGCATGCATACCAACCTCTTTAGTCTTAAGTATGCTTTTAGCCTTTTTTATCAGAAACTCCGTGGATTCCTGATACAAAGCCCCAAAGCTGTCAACTATATAGACAACCTGCGCCTTACTTTCTTCTTCGAGCTGATGAAGCGCTTCGTTCAGTTCATTATCAAGAGCTCTCGATATAGCCATAATATTAACTGTGGTTTCATATCCTTTGCCTGAAAAATGGTTCACAAGAGCTATCGCCTTATCGATATCTTTAACGTATGAAGCCACCCTTATCATGCTCACAGGACTATCTTTGCGCGGCTTCACATCATCCATATCAACTCGTCCCACATCAACCATCACAGATATTTTCATATCCGACTCAATACCGTCAATAACCTTTTTTATATCTTCGTCATCGCAAAATTTCCATGTACCAAATTCTTTACCCGGAAACAATTTTTTGGAATTTTTATACCCTACCTCCATATAATCAACCCCAGCTTCGGATAACGCTTTGTAAACTGCACGAACAAATTTATGGTCGAAGTCATGATTATTTATAAGTCCGCCATCCCTGATGGTGCAGTCCAACACTTTTATCTGTTCTCTAAACACTTCGTTCATCTCCTTTTTTTAGATCGCTCCAGACTTTTCCTGCCCTTTAAGCAGCAGGTCAATCACTTTTGTGGATGGTTCACTCTTAGCTTTCTCGTTAGCATAAAAGGAAAATAAGTCCAGCGCCTTCAGATAGTTCAGCCCCAGAGCTTCCATGGTGCCCTGATATTGTTTTTTAAGCTCTCCCATATACTCACTGACAAACTTCTCCTTCTGGAGATCTGTCAGCATATACCATTCACTCATAGTAACTTTGTTTCCGTCCCACCGAGCTTTCTCTTTCGGGAAAAAAAATACTTCGGGAATATCGTTATCACTGTATGAGTATATAGACCCTTCTATTTTACCCGAAGAACTTTGCGCTTCACGGCAAAAAGCGTAAGAACCGCAGTAGAATGCCATGCCCAGG
>JBAYMS010000041.1:0-14183 GCA_041663425.1 Candidatus Omnitrophota bacterium | reverse complement strand
TCAGGAAACCTGCAAATAAAACTATGGCTACTTTTACCATAGCGAGATATTTCTGCAGTAACGACATCTTAAAGAATTGCAGATCGAAATATAATATACCTTCCAGTTTTTTAGCCGGATCCATCGGACTGATCACGAAAACAACTTCGGTAAGCGGCCCTATCCTGTCCCAATCAACTACTTCACTTATGTAGCTCCACCCGTTCGTAAGGCGCAGAGGTATGGACTGCATTGAATTCTTACCCTTTATTTCCATTTTTATTGAAACTTCACTAAGCTGTTCGGGTTTAGATACCTTGACCCCTGCCCTGACCGCGTCAACCATCTTCGGTCCGAATTTTGCAGGAAAACTTTTCGTCCAGACACCGGCAAGCGCACCGCCGAATATAGTGTAGTCAAACTTGAGCACATCTTTATTGATATATTCTTCACGTTCGCTTGTCACATCGCCCATCGCAGGGCCCATATTGAACATGCCTTTTTCGCCCGCTTCCAGAATGCTGAAACCGGTAGGGTCATTTACAATGGAAGAACTTTCCTCATCGGCATTCACACCAGAAACAAACACTGCCGCCAGGATCATAAGAACCGACAGGGCCTGCCATATTTTATTACGCTCGATCATAAAATAACTCCCGTATTTATTGTGCTTTTGTTTACGACTGCTCTTTGACATTGATAATCATATTCGTTTCTTTTACAGGGTCTTTCCTTATGCCTTTATCGGGCGAACGAACAAGCCCGAGATCGTCAACGGACACCCCCACTTTATAAGAACCCGGCTCAGCCGGTGCCTGCCACACTTTATCTTTAGTCTGTCTCTCGTCTCCGAATTTACCGCCGTCGCTAGTCCATTGAAGCAGAACAAAATCTTTTTCGCTCTCATCTTTTATCTTTTTGGGAAGCCTGCTCAAGTCATCCCTATCCTGCATATATTCGGTATACCTGTCCTCTTCGGCCAATGTGCCCAGCGCAAATCTTATTTTAGCGCCCGGCTGCACTGAAACCTGGGGGACTCCCGCTTCTGTGTATGTCACTTCAAGCTTCTTATCTTCACCCTTACCGGCGCCTTTCATCCATGCACTGGCATCGCCTGCTTCCATAGGAAGCAATTCTATGGTAATCGGCTTGCCCGGCTCCCACATCCTATACACATCTTTTGAACCAAATGTAAATGAAGGGATGCTGCCATTTTTTATATCTTTAATATCCGCGGCTATCATATCTGAGGTATAGGAATATGCGCTGTTTATATCTACTTTTTTAAGATCTTCTAAGGCCTTGTCGTATTCTTTATCTGAGTAATACAGAAGAGCCGTAAGTATGTAAGCAAGATCGCCTATATTCTTTCTGTAATAACTATTTACAAGTTTCTGCAGCCCGTCAATAGCGCTATTTTTCGGGAAATCCGAGAAATATAGACGGCACAGAGTTTCAAAAGCCCGGTCAAACCATATGCTGTTCTGGTAATTTTTAAGGAAGCCCTCAAGATTCTCCACTGCTTTGGCATGATTTTTTTCGTAATAATAGCAGAGGGCCATTTTGTATTTGCAGTAATCCATAACTTTTGAATCCGGATAATCCCGCTCAAAAGCCTCATAGTAGTTTCTGGCTTCTCTGTATCTATTGGCACCAAAATACTTTTCTGCAATCTCCATAAGCTTAGCTGACATAATATCTTTACTGAGGTAAGTCTGCCCGGCGGCTAAGTAGCTGTCATATATCGCCGCTGCCGACTTCATATTGCCCTGAGCGAAATTCTTATCCCCGTCTTTTTTTATATCTTCGAAAATATCCTGGGCTGCTTTAGGATCAACCCTCTGAGAATAAGCTATCTTTAATTTAAGGGCGTAGTCGCTGAAACCCTTGCCCGTAAACTGCTCGGCCATTTTTACGATCCGGCTTTTATTGAGCGCACTGTCGTTGGAATATTTTGCTATCTTCTCCGCGATCTCATTTAAAAGCTCATCGGTTTTTTGCTGCTGGAATTCTTCTTTAGTCACTAGAAATTTCAGGAAATAAACATCGAGCATAAGATCTTTCGATTTGGAAGCAGCCAATGCTTTGTCGATATATTCCGACGCCTCAATGCGGTATCTTTCATTCAGCATCATGTAAAGCCTGCCGGAATCTATATCATTTTTCTGTGAAAGGAAGGCCAGTTCATCCAGCCTGGCTTTTGCGATCGCATAATACAGCGCTTCGGTGTATTTAAATCCGGGTTTTTCAGAGATTATATTTTTTATGCTTGAGGCAAATCTTTCAAAATCATCCGGCACATTACATTTTGCTATAGCTTCTTCGGTGATCTTGATTATTGCGGCATCGGAATCAGCACGGTTTATAAGAGATATCTCGTCATCAAATTTGACCGGCTGAGCTTCGGCCTGTACGGGCTCTACGGAAGGTGCATTTTCATCTGCAAAAGACGGAGAATAACTGAATACAGAGGCGCAGCTCATCAAAACCAGTATCAATATTGTTTTTTTCACCATATGCTCCTTTGTCCTTCGGCTATGCTCAGGATAAAGCCCTGAGCATGTCGAAAGGGCTTTATTTTGATTTATGCTTTTTGAAGCCTGCCTTGGCAAGCGCGTCTTTAACATATGCGTTCTTCATAAAATTTTTCCATACAAACCCGGAGCGGAAATTTTCTACAGGTATCAGGATCATAGCTTCACCTATACCGTAATATGTAGCCGCATACCAGTTATGCTCTATATTTAACGAATCTTTAAAGCCGTATTGGCCCCAAAGGTTGGGATAATTCACATACATATATTTCAATGCTGACAGGGATGGATAAGGTGTAAATACGATAGATCCCGCAGGTCCTGTTGGGGAAACTGTGCCGTCATATTCCGGCTCACCGTTGCCTGTAGGAGGAACTCCGAAATGCATAGTGTATCCCTGAGGCCTCGCCATTGAAGTTATGCCCCACACATTTGGACCGAAACCTTTAAATTTATCCGCGTTATCTATGCAGAATTGCCTGTTCGCAAGAGTGGCATTTGTGGAATTTTCAAACCAGTTCACACCCTGCTTATCTTCAATGCCGCGGAAATCAAACCAGATATTTGCATATTGGTAAGAAAACAAACTACCATGCCAGCTATATATAAAAGGTTTTCCATCCTTATAAGCGTCTTTATTTCTTACCCACGCATAAAATACATCGGGAGCAGCCGGGTGTGTAGGAGACCCTATCGCCAGAAGCGTTATCAGGACAACTTCATCTGTATAATAGTCCCAGTAGGATTCCAGGAAACCGCGCTCAGGAGACCATCCCATAGAATAGCAGTTATACCATCCGCCCTTTTCCGTACATAAAAACTTTTCCCACTCAACTCTTTTATAGATTTCCTCTGCTTTGGCTTTAACGTCAGAGCCAAAATACTCGCCTGCCGTAAGGGCTCCTGCAACAAGTATGGCGGTATCAACAGTGGATATCTCGCTCTTCCCCGCCCTTTTTCCGGTATGCGGATTCAGGAAATGATAAAAGAATCCATATCTTCCTTCGGCTATAGGCTCCATATCAGGGCCTCTGGGTAAAAATATATTCAAAGCCGTCAACACGCGGATCTTGGCCTCTTTTTTGTCTATCCAGCCGCGTTCAGCTCCTATGCAGAGAGCCGCCATGCCAAAACCCGTTGCAGCTATGCTCGCATCTCCGCCGCCTGAAGTATCAGAAAAAAGACCCGTTACAGGATTTTGGTGATCTTTAAAGAAATCGAAAGCTTTGCGTTCAACTAAGCCCAAAAATTCGTCGTCCGTCATAGGCTTCACACCGCATTCTATCAACACGCCGGTAGCTTTCTCTTTGCCAGTCAGATCCGAACTGACCGCACGGACCTGGTAGCTGCAAAGCTCGCGTGAATTATCCGGCCGCCATTCCACTTTATATATCTTTTTATTTACATTGTAATCATACCCGATGGTCTTCCAGCTGGCGCCCTTATCTGTGCTATATTCAAATCGGACGCTTTCAATAAACGGATTACTGTTTATATCCTCAGCCTTTATTGCCAGGGTAGTATTTTCAGTAAATAGTTTGCACTGCTTGGCATTTGAACCATTCACCGTAAATGAAGATTCTGCCGGGGCGCTCAATTCTTTAGGGGAGCCCGACTCCAGCACATCGATAGGCCTTGAGCCTACTACTATATCATCTATATACACCGTTCCAGTGGTATTGCCGGTCTTATTTTCCACAACAAAAACCAGTTCCAGCGCCTTGGTCCAATCAGTAATCTTAGTAAAATATTTAAAAGGTATCACTACCTTCTGCCATTCTTTAGTAATAGTGCCTTGTTTTAGAAACGCGTTCAGATACACATAGCTGGTTATATCTTTTCCAAATTCAAATATACCGTTACCATCCACATCCTGGTGCAGTTCTAACTTTATATTGCCTCCTTCCTGAGCACCTTTCACCCAGAAAGAAATGTAATCGTAATTGCTTAAATCCAAAACCATAGTAGCTTTATTTTTACCAGGCAGTTCTCCGCCAAGTTTCATCCAGTAAAAAGCATATTCACCCAGTTTTTCTACATTGTAATCGAGTTGAAGAGAATAGCCGCAGGCACCGCGCGTAAAAGCTTCTTCCGGGACCGCAGTAGCGTAAAGGACTCCCGGCAGTTCTTCTTTGCCGCCGGATATACCGCCAAGAGAGTTTATAAGAGTTCCTGTGTTGTAATCGGACAACACTACAGGAGGAATGAATTTTTCTTTAGCAGCCTTGCCGCTTTGCGCAAAGGAAGCTGAAGGAAATTGCAGAGAAAATCCAAGAATCGCGGAAATTAAAGAAATGGTTAATATTTTTTTTATGACAACAGATCTCATTTTCATCCTTTACCGATATCGGAATGTTTTAGAAACCGTAGGGCAGGCTTTGAACCCGCCCTACGGCAAATGTGAGAAAAGCTGCTTCTTATTTGTTCTTTGTAAACCTTATGTCATCGAGATAGATTACGCCCTTTTTGTTGGACGCTATTCTGTCTTCGAATACGATAACAAACTCTGTAAGGTTAGAGTAATCGGTAACGCCTTTGAACTCTTTGAGCGGAATAACAACATCCTGCCACTGATCCGTTATGTTAGTTACATAATAACGGCCAACCTGCTTTGCTGCGTTCTTCAACTCGATTTTGAATACGGTAGTATAACCGATCTTCGCATCGCCTTTTACCTTAAATGCCACATTGTCATACTTTGAGGCATCAAGGTTCTGAAGAAGCATCCAGAAACCATTGTAAGCAGGGTTCTTGGAATCAACGCTGTATTCGAGCTTCATGCCGAAACCTTTTGTCCCGGACCTGTTGACGCTGTCAAAAGCCTCTGTGCATCCCTGTGAAAAATCTGTGGGATCTTTCGACCATGCACCGAAGTCACCGCCTATATTATTAGGCTTCTCTCCTGAATCAAAATCAGCAACCAAAAGCTCACTCCCAGACGCAACGGGAGCCTTCTCGGCAGCAAACGCCGCCGGCATTGCTAGTGCACAAACCATAGCTACCAGCATAGCCACATAAACAAATTTTTTTACCATAACATCCCCCTTTCTTTTGGTTAAAGTATACACAAAGAGGGATTAAATACTCGTTAGAGGAATATTAAAAGATTCTAATGTAAAGGCAGGGTTATTATGAAGGCTGTGCCCTCTCCCGGGCTTGATTTTACGGCTATAGAGCCTTTATGGGCGTCAACTATAGCTTTTACTATGCTAAGTCCCAATCCAAAACCATGACTCTTCCTTGCACTGTTGACACGATAGAACCTGTCAAATATATGATCTATTTCACCTTCCGGAATGCCTACTCCTGTATCTTTAATAATTATCGTAGCGCTGCGGCTGTCTTTTTCTACTTTTATATTTATTCTACCGCCATCGGTAGTATACTTAACGGCATTATCAAGCATATTAAGGAAGAGCTGCCTCAATTCTTTTTCATCCCCAACCACTTCTACGTATTCTTTAACATCAAAACCCATACGTATATTCTTTCTCTCAGCCACCTTCTTTATATTACTCATGACACTTTCTATCAGAAGGCACAGGTCGAGAGCTTTCCTTTCCGGCATGATCCGTTTCGATTCAAAACTCGCCAGCATCAGAAGATTTTCCACAAGCCTCGTCATCCTGTCGATCTCTTCCAGGGATGACTTAAGTATTGTTTCGTATTCCTCCGGAGAGCGCAGTTTCTTAAGGACAACCTCAAATTCGCCTTTCAATATCGTAAGAGGCGTTTTCAATTCGTGCGAAAGGTCTTCAAATAAGTGCCTTTGCGAAGTAAAAGCATAATCAAGCCGCACCAACATATCATTAAATGTCTCGGCAAGTTTTTGTATTTCATCTTTCGTATTAGGGATGGCAAGCTTCATCTTCATGTTTTCTACGGTTATGTCATGAATGGTATGTATCATGCTATCCACGGGATGCAGTGTCATTTTCGCAAGAAACGCACCCATAATACCTGTGATCAGGACGGTTATGGGAAATAATATAAATAAAGTTAATTTAAGGCTGTTAAGGGCCTCCGTAATAGAATCGATAGGCGTGCCAACCTGAACTATATATTCCACCCTGTCATTCTGAATAGCAGGAGTGATAAAAGCCCTGAACTGCTGGATCTTTTTTGTAGGATAAGATGACGTCAGAGTATCAAAAGTGCTCTTACCCTGGAGGGCTGTGTATAGCGTCTGTTCAGACACACTAGTAATGCCTTGCGTATTTTTTGACGATGCCACTGTTTCGCCAGTCGCATCGAATATCTGGACTATGAGATTAAGAAGCCTCGGATCCTTAGATTTTGCCTCCACCCAGCGCTGAGCTACCGTGGCAAAATTGAGCTGCACATTACCCGCCATCACCTGCTCGCCAAGATCGTAACGCATCGTGCCGAGCCTTTCAGTAACCCAATAAGTGCCTATGGCCGAGACTATACCTTCCGCCCTCGACCGGAGAAGAGTATCCATATTATCATACAAGGATTTACTGACCTGGTGGTACAGGATAGTGCTGAACGCTGAAAGCGTCAGGGCCAGGATGGCCATGTAAGCTATGGTGATCTTGAAACGGATCGATTTGTAGAACATCCTACTCCTTGAGTATATAGCCTCTTCCGCGCACAGTCTGTATAAGCTTCTTTTTACTGTCCGAATCGATCTTATTACGAAGGTAATTTATATAAACATCAATTACGTTGGTGAATGTATCGAAATCAATATCCCATACATGCTCAGATATCATAGTCCTGGTCACAACCTTCCCGGAGTTCCGCATGAGATATTCCAGCAGCGCAAATTCTTTAGACGTCAACTCTATCTCTTTGCCTGCCCTCAAAACTTTGTGCGTATGAAGATCTATCATCAGATCGTCAACCTGCAGCACCGATGCCTCTTTCTGTTCGCTCTTCTTCCTCAATATCGCGCGTATCCTGGCAAGAAGCTCTTCGAACGCAAACGGCTTGGTCAGGTAATCGTCCGCACCGGCATCAAGTCCTGTCACCTTGTCTTTTACGGCATCCTTTGCCGTAAGCATTATTATAGGCGACATTATCTTCTGCTCCCGAAGTTTTTTGCATATTTCAATACCGTCAACTTTAGGAAGCATGAGATCTAGCAGGACGAGATCATAACTATTCGTCTTGGCAAGAAAAAGGCCATTCTCGCCGTCATTGGCAGTATCAACGGCATAGCCTTCCTCTTTAAGGCCGCGCTTTATAAAATCCGCTATTTTTTTCTCGTCTTCGATCACCAATATACGCATATCAAATCCTACCCCATTACAACTTTTACATCATGGGTTTTGTTATCGCTTAAATCTTTTATTATATTCGAAGTTATCTTCTTGCCATCCAGATAAACTTCCTTAACGCCTTTCGAGATATGCCCGGGGTTCTTTACCTCTATATTATACATGGAATTACCATACCGGCGCCGCATTTTAAATCCGCTCCATTTCGAAGGTATGCAAGGGTCGATCATTAGCCCATAATAGGTCGGTCTGATACCTAAGATCCAGTTAGTCGACACACGGTAAAGCCATCCGCCCGAACCTGAATACCACGTCCATCCGGCCGCTCCGTAATCGGATGCCTGCGGGCCATTGGTATTGCCTGGCGTTACGTAAGGTTCTGCTTTGTAAAGGTCCGGATCCATACCGCGCTTTATAGGGCAGAAGCTTGAATACATCTTGTATGCCTTGTCACCGCGGCCCAGATAACATTCGGCCAATACCGCCCAGCAGGCCGCGTGAGTATAGACCGCACCGTTCTCCCTGACTCCCGGCGCATATCTGGTGATATAACCGACATGTTCGTCAGGGACAGCAAAGCCCGGGGCTATTAATAACGGCCCGTAATCTTTCTGCAGATATTTCCAGACCGAGTCCATCGATTTTATCTTACGTGCTTCGGTCGAGACGTCGTTAAACACACCCCACGTCTGAGTCATAAGATACGTTTTGCCTTCTTTACATTTCCGGCTTCCTACAAGCTTTCCGTCATCCCTGGTCGCCGCAAAATACCATTCTCCATCCCAGCAATATTTATTAACGGCTTCTTTAAGTTTTTTCGCGCGCGCGATATAATTTTTAGCCCTCTTAGTATCTTTTTTTATTTCAGCGACAGGCGCAAATCTCATAAGGATACCGTATAAAAACTGCGCAAGCCACACGCTCTCACCTTTCCAGCCTGTTCCTATAAGATTAAATCCGTCATTCCAGTCGCCGGCACCTATTAAAGGAAGTCCGCGTTTCGAGAAACGCGAAAGAACTTTGTCGATCGCCTTGCAGCAATGCTGGTATAGCGGCGCGGCAGGCCCGTCAACATAAGGCACTTTGGAATCCAGGACTTTAAAATCTTTAGTCTCTTCAAGGTAGCTGAAAAGTATATACACCATCCAGAGCAGGTTGTCGGTCATGTCGGTAGCAGCACTTATATGGGTAAGCGGATGCCACCAATGCTGCACGGTGCCGTCTACGAACTGGTGCTCAGCGTGCATCAGTATCTGCTTTTTGCACAACTCGGGCTTTATAGGAAGGAATACCTGCGAATCCTGCAGCTGGTCCCGGAACCCATATCCGCCTGAGAACTGATAATAAGCCGTCTTGGCCCATAGCCTGCCTGCTATCGTCTGATATTTAAGCCATCTATTGGTAAGTATATCAAATGCCTCATCCGGGGTCTCGACTTCCAGAGGCGAAAGAAGGTCATCCCAGAATTTTTTCGTTTTTTCAAGCGCCTTATCGGCCTCTTTTACGCTATGATATTTTTTGATAAGCTTTCCGGCCGCTTTCTCATCGGCCATATGCCCTATAGTATAAATAATAACTTTGCTTTCACCAGGCTTAAGATCTACGTTAACCCTGAAACTCGATATCGGATCATACCATTCCCCCACACTATTAGTCAGGGCCTCTGCCTCTATGGCAGCCGGGTTTGCTATACTTCTGTACATTCCAAAAAATTGCTCCTTATCACCTTCATAGGAAACGCATTTTTCGCTTATACTGGAAAATCCGGATATAGGGTGTTCAGCCATTCCGGTAGATATATACTTCGGGACAAGATGTTTCTTTTTATGGCCGAATAAAGCGTTCAGATCTTTATCGAACCATGTCTTTATGAAAGTTTTCTGAAACTCACGGTGAGTGTCATCGGAATTGCCCAGGCACCATTCAAAATACGTAGTAAGCTCTAGCTGTCTCGATCTTGAGCTTTCATTTTTAATAGTGATCTTCCATATTTCCAGATTCTCATCAGGCGGGACAAATATCGTAGCGGATGACTTTATACCGTTTATCTTTGAGGTTATCGTAGTGTAGCCTGCTCCGTTACGAACTTCGTATAAGTCGAATTTCGGACAAAGAGGTTTCCATGCCAGCGACCATATTTTTTTCGTATCACGGTCTTTTATAAATACATATTTACCCATGTCGTCCCGGACCAGATCCTGAAGCCAGCGCGTGATCCTTGCAACGGCTGAATTTTTCCACCAGCTGTAACCGGAGCCCGTCTGTGACACTATGGTCCCGTATTCTCCGTTGGACATTATATTTATCCATGGCCTGGGCGTATCGGGTCTCGTTATTACAAATTCTTTTCCATCATCCGTAAAATATCCGTATTTTGTTTTAAACTTACCCATTGTTACCCGCAACTGCTCCTTTCAATAAATTGTTAACCTTGTTAATAAAACCCTTTACCGCTTCCTGCACAGTCTTTTTTCCGCTGAAAATAAGATCAAGCTCGGAAAGGATATAAAGTTCCTTGGCCTCCCGCCATGATGGGTGGAAAGGCTCATAAATTACATACTTCATCGCACCATTAAGCATCTTCTTATTTTTAGGAGGAAGGTCGCCGCCTATCCAGTGGGGCCCTTCAGCAATTTCAATTATCGCAGGCTGGGCGAGCCCGGTATCCGCAAGCATCGTCTGGGCGTCTTTACTCGTAAGAGCCTTTATGACTTCATAGGCTTCCTTAGGATGCGCGCTGGTCTTTAAAATACAGTAACCCGACCCTCCGGTCCCGAAGCCGCGCACGCCCTTAGGTCCTTTCGGAAACATGGCTATGTCCCAGTCAAAACCTACAGACTTCCTCAGCCCCGGTGTCTCCCAGATGCCGGAGGCAAACATCGCAAGCCTCCCGGTCATGAACATTCCCTGCACTCCCATCGCCAGGTCGGTCATAGTTATCGAGGACGGATGAACCTTATATTTATTGATCAGGTCAGAATAGAACTGAAGCCCTTCCATAGATTCTTTTGAATCGAGAGTGCATTTAGTCGGATTCTTGACATTGTCGACAAGGCTTCCGCCGAATGAATATACGAAATTCTGCCAAGCCCACGCGTAAAATCCATACTGGACCACCCTGCCGTCAGCGTCCACTTTAGTCAGTTTTTTCGCTTTATCGAGCATATCATCCATATCCCAGTCGTCCTTAGGATATGGGACACCCGCCTCATCAAATAATTTTTTATTATAGAAAACGCATGCAAACGGCGCCGTATCCCTGGGTATAGCATAAAGTTTATCGTTGACGGTAAACCTGTCTATGATCTCAGGATAAAATGATTTTACATCTACATCAGGGTCATCTTTTATATAAGGGCTCAGATCGAGAAGAACATCTTTTGTCTGAAATGTCACAAAAAGGTCAACTTCCGTACAGATCACATCAGGAGCTGCCCTGCCTGCTATCCTGGTCAGCAATTTGTCAACATATCCGCGATACGGCGTATGTTCAAGCTTTACAAGTATCTCCGGATGTTTTGCCTGCCATCCGGCTATCAGGCCTGTCATAATATTAACTTCGTCCGGGGCGCCCCAGAAAGCAACTTTTATCTCTACAGGCTTGGGCCCTGAGTCATTCTTTTTGGAACAGCCCGTCACAACAGAAAATAAAAAGAAAACTGCGAGGATTAAAGACAATGATATCGCGCTTTTAGATTTCACCTTCGCTCTTCCTTTCGTTTTAAAATTGCGGATTTTTTTGGCGAGAGTGTTACATGAACAGATAGAATTTGAAATATACCGAGGACATATAGTCTTCTACGTTATAGTAGTAGTTACCCCTATAACCAAAGTCTACCCTGATAAGGCCGGGCGCGTAATATTCCAGTCCCGTCAGGAAAGCTGTATTATCAAAATCGGACATGTTGGTGCCGCATGAGAGATCGAGGCCGCCCTGGAACCAGAGCTTATCGTAAAATCTATACTGCATTCTGGATTCAACACCCACCCACCCTGCACTGTCATTTACAACATTGCCTCTCTCATACGTCGGAGCGGTATTGTCCCATTCATCCCTGAAAGCTATGACATCCCTGAACGTGATCGTAGCATTAAGTTTAGGGGTAAAGTCATGGCCTATTCTTATCTGCATTTCATATTTACTGAATTGATTTGTGAAAGGATAATAGTTATCGATCGAATAGCTCATCCTTGGTATGACACTGGTCTTAAGATCTTTTGATCTCATCCTGATTTCAGCGGCATAGAAAAAGTGGTCAGGGTTATAACTATAACTGGACTTCGGTCTTTTGCTCTTAAAATATTCAAACTGTCCGAACCATTCGCATCTTTCGCTTGGTGCTAGCGAAAAGTACGTAAAGTAAGTATGCCTGTTCTCATAGTATGCAAAGGTAGATCCGTCATTCTTGGCATTCATGGTAGAGTAGCGGTATCCTAAGTTGACTGTCTCAAACCATTCTATGCCGGGTATTTTTTTAGAGTGCATGAACAATATTTCATTCTGCTGCCATTGTTCGTGTTTGTAATTAACATTCCTCGTATTCTCTTCCAAGTATATGGGAAATTGGTTCTGGTATATATCGCGGTAATCGAGGGTATATCTTATCTGTCCTTCCTTATTCTTAGGATCACTCATCGTAACTTCTGTGCCATATGCTCTTGTGAATATAGGCTTCAGCTGACTCCTGTAGTCGGAAGCATTATTCCAGGGCTGATTCCGGTGCAGCCATCTTATCTTCTTGGCATCCAGAATGTAAGCATCTATAGGCTTTGCTTCCTGATATATCTCGACACGCTGAGCGATAGTAAAATATTTTGCCAGCCTTAATCCCTCGAAAGTTTCATAAGAAGGCGCGGAACCTATTCTGTTTATATCTATTCTCTTAAGAACCGGCTCCGGCTGAAGCACAACTTTTTTCTCCACCCCTTGTGAAGTTATAGCTATACCCTGCGCGACAGGCTGCCCAAGCTGCGAAGTCGAATAGCTGGGATCTAAATCATTTGTTGAAGCGGAAGTTTTTATATCATCTGCGGAAAAAGCTGAAGTCACAAAAAAAGGAGCGCAAATAATTACGCTCATTGCTAAAACGACTACGGAAAAACTTCTTTTCACAACTTAGCCTTTCATTTGGTTAGCATTTGTGTCTCGACAAGCTCAACACAATCCTGAGCTAAGTCGAAGGATTGATATTTTTATTAATATTATCACATTATAATCTTTTGTCAAGCCCAAGTTGATAACAACCCAAATTTACTAGATCCATTTTAAAACGGCTGGGTTCTGTTACGAAAAAAACAGGTGCGCGGCCCGGACCCGGCAAAGTGACTTCACAATGCGGAGTATTTTTAAGCATGGTGAAAGCGCAAACTTTTGGATCGTTATATTTCAGGCAAATGGCGAGAAAATCATGCTCCCTAAGTTGCCCCAGTCTGGCTTTCTTCTCGATGGCCCCCTGCCCGCCAAGCCCTATAATAAGGTAAAGAGGCTTAAATTTGCATCCCACGGGATTTATTATAAAAAAATCTTCATTGTCAGGATGTGTCGTAAGCGCAACATTTGTTTCGTTTTTACCAACACAGATGAGTTTGTGAGTTCCAAAACGCGGAGATGTGGAATAGATCTTTTCAACAACGCAGTTCCCTTCCCTTACACGCAAGGATCGGGCAGTAGGTTTAAAAGTCTGTATAAGGCCGCGCCTTTCAAGGCCTGCCAGGACCTTTTGTGTCGCTGTCATAGGTTTTAATTTCAGCGTTGAAAGCATAATTCTATCCATTTTTTTATAGGCCCCAGCTGCATAAATTTTTCCCAGACTAAGCCGGTGGTATAATTTTCGATCATTAATACCGTTATACCCTGGTCTATGCCTAAATATTCTTCCGACCACCAGGTCTCGTCAAGATTAAAGGCATCTTTGAAACCATATTTCCCATAAAGGAAACTTCTGTGCTTTTCATAAAGGTGTTTGAGCCCGGACAGCGACTTCTCCCAGTCGAATACTATGGATCCGGCCATGCCGGAAGGTGCGATAGTCCCGTCATTAAGCGCCTCGCCCGGCTTCGCGCCGTAGCCCCTATAACCTTTCGGGCCTATACATGCCGTCAATCCCCAGCTATTTTCACCGTAAGTTTTGTATTGAAAAGAATTGTCAATGCAGAACTCCCGGTTCGCTTTAACGGCATTAATAGAATTGTCATAATAGTTTATTCCGCTGCCGTCTTCATATATCTGACGAAAATCTATCCATGCGTGTGAATACTGGTAAGTGAAAATACTGCCGGTATAACAGTAGATCATTTTGTAGGTATTGTACTCCCCCTCTGACCGCGACCACTCATACCAAGAGTCTGCGGAGATCGGATGAGTCTCTGAGCCTATATCAAGCGCATAAAGAATGATAGCTTCGCTGTATGAATCCCAGTAGTACGG
>JBAYMS010000040.1:0-14541 GCA_041663425.1 Candidatus Omnitrophota bacterium | reverse complement strand
GGGATTGTCTCAATTTTGTTTAAGTGTAGCGCATTCCCTTATTTTGTCAACTCAACAGGAACTAATTCCAATAGTTTCTTATTAAAGTCTAAAACCTCAATATCACATAACTCATTTATATCGTTAAAGTTATGCAATAAATCTGTTAAGTTGGTGGTGAGGGAAGGATTCGAACCTTCGAAGGCGTGAGCCGTCAGATTTACAGTCTGATCCATTTGACCGCTTTGGTACCTCACCGAAAAACTGGAGCTAGCTGAGGGGCTTGAACCCCCGACCTACGGTTTACAAAACCGTTGCTCTACCAGCTGAGCTAAGCTAGCGCCATAAGTACTTCAGGTAATTTATCTAAAAGATCGGTAGCGATGAGGCTCAGAGCCCCTTTTTCTTTTGCTGCCACATCTCCGGCAAGGCCATGAAAATATACGCCAAGCATTGCCGCGCTAAAGGCATCAACACCCTGCGCGAGAAAAGCCGCTACGATGCCGGTTAAAACGTCTCCGACACCACCCGAAGCCATCCCGGGATTACCGGTGCCATTTATATAAATTTGTCCGTTAGGATCCGCTACAACGGTTTCATGCCCTTTTAAAACTAAGACGATATTATACTCATCGGCAAGGCTAAGTGCAATATCATTTCTATTTTTTTGTATCTGTTCAACACTTCTGCCTGTCAGCCGTGATAGCTCGCCCGGATGCGGAGTCAGGATCAAACGGCTCTTGCGGTCCTTGAGATCGTCGGAATATCCGCTGAAAGCATTGATGCCGTCGGCGTCAAGGACTACCTGCCCGTCCAGCCTGGAAACGAGACTTCTGACAAGCCGCGCAGTCTCTTTATCCTGCGACAATCCGGGACCTATAGCAAATGAATTGCACTTACCGGCAAAGCGAAGCAGATCTCCTTCTGCCTTCAGGGCGAACGAGCCGTCTTTCGTTCCGGCAAAAGGACGGACCATAACTTCAGTGAGCTTCGCTGCCAAAATCGTATAAATATTTTCCGGAACGGCTAAAGTTACAAGGCCGCTTCCCGACCTGATGGCTGCCTGGCTGGCAAGATACGCCGCACCGGTATACCCGGCAGATCCCGCAACGACCAGCACGTGCCCGAAGTCGCCTTTGTGGGAGTCCGCCCTTCTCTTCGGAAAATTTTTTATGGCCTCGTCGAGTGAAATCATTCGGCACCGTTTAAGAGTATCACGTTTGCCACAGCGTAATTCTTAGAATGCGACATGCTAAGTATTACCTTATCAATTTTTTTAATCTCTTTAAGCTTCTGGGCATCGCGGTAAAATTTTATCATCGGCTTCCCTTCCCCGTCATTGAGAACTTCAACTTCAGTCCATCTGATCGGGAATTTCCTAGGCTCGCCGAAGGCTTTAATGACAGCTTCTTTAGCCGCAAAACGCGCCGCAAAATGCTGACAGGCAAATCGTTTAGAACTGGAATATTCTATCTCTTTATCCGTGAATACTTTTTTAAGAAAGTTGTCGCCCCACTTATCTATAGCGTCACGCATCCTGAACACTTCTACTATATCCACACCGGCGCCGAATATCATCTGATGATCTCCAGCATCTCTTCAACAGCTTTCCCTATTCCCACGAAGACTGACCGGGAAATTATTGAGTGGCCGATATTCAATTCATTCATTCCTTTTATCCTGGCTACATCTTTCACATTTTCGTAATGAAGCCCGTGACCTGCGTTAACTTCAAGGCCGAGCGATAAAGCATGTTCAACCGCTCTTTTCAGCACCGCAAGCTCTTTCTTCGCAGCAGCTTTCGTCCTGGCGTTTGCGTATTCACCGGTATGCAATTCTATGATAGTAGCGCCGGACCTGAAGGACGCATTTATCTGATCGATAGACGGATCTATGAAAAGACTGACGGCGATACCGCTCGCCCTGAGGCGCCACACTACAGCAGCCACCTGACGCAGATTGTTTTTTACATCAAGCCCGCCCTCCGTAGTGACTTCCTGTCTTCGTTCCGGGACGAGAGTGGCCTGATCAGGCTTTATCTTACACGCAATATCTACGATCTCCGGCACGATCGACATCTCGAGATTCAGCTTTGTCTTCACTGAACGGCGAAGCGCCTTAACGTCGGCATCTTTAATATGCCTGCGGTCCTCGCGCAAATGGCAGACTATCGAGTCGCATCCTGCTTTTTCACAAAGCCGGGCTGCCTCAACAGGGTCCGGCATATATGTTTTGCGGGCCTCTCTTATCGTAGCAACATGATCTATATTTACACCAAGTTTTACCATATTTTTTAAGGGTTTATTTTTTCGACCGGAACGGTAACTTCAACAAGCGTCTCTTCGCTATAAACGCCGGGAGCTACCGGATTAAGCGCGACAGATTTTGTGAAAGACTTTGAGGCTCCGTTGATATCTATGGGCATTGTGTAAATAAAACGTGTTTTTCCAAGCATATCTTTTGTGCCGACAACTATACAATATTCCGGAACAACAACCGCTTTCTTAACATCAACACTAAAACCTGACCTGGGCTTCCCGATTAGTATCGGCACTATCGATAGCTTTTTCGCCACCACGCCCTGATCGGGCAGCATTCTGCTTAAAAACTGCCTCTCTTCCTCGCTGCCTTTTTTAAGTTCACTTACAATATAAAACCATAACGCCAGAGCTAATATGAGAGCAGTAAATTTTAAGCCGATATGTTTAGTGAAAAATTTTCTTATAAATTCCAGCATCGATCATCCTTAATGAGCACTAAGGTTTTTAGCCTTAATACGTGAACGCTTCCTTGACGAACGGTCGAACATCCCCTTCAATATCTTATTGAGATTATCTTCGTCCAGCCCATACTTCAATTTTCCATCGCTTGCTACAGAGATATTACCGGTCTCTTCACTAACCACCACGCACACAGCGTCCGTCTCTTCACTTATACCAAGGGCAGCCCTGTGGCGCATCCCCATATACTTGGGCAGGTCCTTCTCGTCCTGAGGAAGCGGCAGCACGCATGCCGCAGCGACGAGCCTTCCGCTCTCTATAATCACAGCGCCGTCATGCAGCGGCGACTGCGGAAGGAATATCGAGGAAAGCAGAAAAGAGGTCACCTCCGCATCAACAACAGTTCCCGTCTCGATATAGCTCTTAAGCCCCGTCTCGCGCTCGATCACTATAAGCGCACCTATCCGTTTTTTGGAAAAACTGATAGCAGCCTTCGCTATCTCATCTATCGCTTCAATATTCTCTTCGTGTTTTCCGAACTGGCCTAACTGCGCCAGGGCACGTCTAAGCTCGGGCTGAAATATGATCAGAAGTGCGATTACCGATATCGGGAACAATCTGGTCAGCGCCCAGTTTATGGCTTCAAGGCCGAGCTGCTGTGTGCCGATAAAAATGATCGCTATGATAAGAAGGCCTTTTAAGAGCTGTTCCGAGCGCGTTCCTTTTACGAACAAAAGGATCATATACATTACATACCAGAGGATAGCTATTTCCAGCGCCATCTTCCAGTAATATATCGTATCCATAACTACACCGCTCCCAGATTGAGAATGCTTTCAGTTATCTTAGCAGCATCTGCCATTTCTTTGATATCATGCACGCGCAATATCGACGCCCCTCTTACGATCGCTACGACTGAGGCCGCTATAGTG
The DNA here is from genome assembly GCA_041663425.1 of Candidatus Omnitrophota bacterium. Lineage (GTDB taxonomy): Bacteria > Omnitrophota > Gorgyraeia > 2-01-FULL-45-10 > 2-01-FULL-45-10 > FEN-1322. The sequence continues at coordinate 10,910 of JBAYMS010000040.1, read as the reverse complement.
CCTGAAAGCCTGTCCGCAGCCTTATCAGCGCCGAGGATCTTACCAATAAAAGATTTCCGCGAAACTCCGACACATATCGGATAACCCAATTTATTAAATTCACTAAGCCTGTTGAGGATTTCCAGATTATGCCCTACCGTCTTACCAAAACCTATACCAGGATCAACAATTATTTTATTATTCGTGATTCCAGCTCTTTTAGCGATGTCTACTGATTCCCGCAACCCTGCTATTACCTCTGAAATAAGATCTTTGTAATACGGCGAGCGCTGCATGTTTCGCGGCACACCTTTCATATGCATCAGTATAACTGAAGCACCGTATTTAGCCGCAACCCTGGCCATTTTTGGGTCGTATTTAAGGCCGGAGACGTCATTGATTATCGATGCGCCTGCTTTTAGGGCAGCTTCGGCAACTTCCGATTTACGCGTATCTACCGAAACTGGTACGGAAAATTTATCAGCTATTGCCTTAATAACAGGAACGATGCGGGAGATTTCTTCTTTGACGTCAACATCATGTGCACCCGGCCGGGTAGACTCGCCGCCTACATCTATGATGCCCGCCCCTTCACGAACCATACAAGCGGCCCGCTCAACGGCTTTCGACTTGTTTAAATATTTCCCGCCGTCAGAAAACGAATCAGGGGTTATATTGAGAACCCCCATTATGCAAATATTTTTACTGAAGTTCTTTCTGAGTTTCGACATTAAAACCTGTAAGAGCCCTTATCTCTTCTATTTCCATTATCTCTTTCTCGAGCAGACGTTCTGCGAGAAGTTTAAGCTTGTCCTGATGTTTGATAAGTTCACTCTTTGCGCGCTCGTAGCACTCATCGACTATTTTACGTATCTCCTGGTCGATAATAAGCGCCGTCTGGTCACTGTAATTACGCTGCTCCATCATATCCCGGCCCAGGAACACCTGCTCTTCTTTATGTCCGAAAGTGAGATGTCCCAGTTTCTCGCTCATTCCGAACCTGGTCACCATTTTACGCGCAAGGGCTGTCGCAACCTCGAGATCATTCTGCGCACCCGTCGATACTTCATGAAAAATTATCTCTTCACTTGCGCGTCCGCCGAGAAGACCGGCTATCCTGCCAAGAAGGTCAGTCTTCGATACTATATACCTATCCTCTATCGGAAGGCGGATCGTATAACCAAGCGCCATCCCACGAGGAAGTATGGAAACTTTATGGAGCGGATCGGCTCCGGGAATGATGAGCGCAAGAAGCGCGTGCCCGGATTCATGATACGAAACGATCGACTTCTCCTGTTTTGAAATGATCTTGGATTTTCTTTCGGGACCTGCCATTACACGCTCCATCGCCTCCTGGAGCTCACTCATCGTAACGGTCTCTTTGTTTCTTCTGGCAGCAAGAAGCGCGGCCTCGTTTACAAGATTGGCAAGATCGGCTCCGGAAAATCCCGGCGTCTGACGTGCTATGGTCTTCATATTCACCGCAGGATCGATCTTTACATTTTTAGCATGGACTTTCAGGATAGCTTCCCGGCCGACAATGTCAGGCATATCTATAACTATCTGACGGTCGAATCTGCCCGGCCTTAAAAGCGCGGGATCGAGCACATCAGGCCTGTTCGTCGCAGCAATCAGGATAACACCTTCCTGAGTATTGAATCCGTCCATCTCGACCAGAAGCGCATTAAGCGTCTGCTCTCTCTCATCGTGACCGCCGCCTATGCCTGCAAATCTCTGGCGGCCGACTGCATCAATTTCGTCAATAAATATAATGGCTCCGCGCCCGCTCGTCTTAGCTGATTTCTTTGCCTGTTCAAAGAGATCGCGCACGCGCGAAGCGCCTACACCTACAAACATCTCCACAAAGTCGGATCCCGATATTGACAGGAACGGCACATTTGCCTCACCGGCTACCGCCTTAGCTAATAACGTCTTACCTGTCCCTGGATGCCCCATAAGAAGCACGCCTTTAGGTATCTTTCCGCCCAGCCTCTGAAATTTGCGCGGATCTTTTAAGAACTCTATTACTTCCTTAAGCTCTTCCTTTGCTTCATCAACACCCGCAACATCCGCAAAAGTAATTTTCAGGTTCTGGTCGGAGGCAAGCGTGATCCTGGATTTTCCAAACGCCCATATTTTACCGCCGCCCGCGCCTCCGGGTGACTTATAGGCGAAAAGCCATAAGAAAAGTATAAATAGCAGCATCGGCCCGAGTGAATACAGAAGATTTGCCCACAATGTCTTAGGCGGCTTTATATCAAAATTCTTTACATTCTCCCTTAGCGCCTTAGGAAGCTCCTGATCATTATCCGGGATATTAACAACATACTTAGAGCCATCGGAAAGCTCGCCCCTGACGACGCTTTCGGTTTTTATAGCAGTTTTAATTTTCTGCGAAACAGGATTATCCTTAAGCATGCCAAAAAAACTTGAATACGTAAGTTCCTGGACGGGCTTCTCAAAATTTTGATTTATACTGCTGAAGACATACAAAAGACCGAGTATCATGAACATCCATATGACAAAATTCCCAAGGCCTTTTTGGGGTGCGGACAATCTCTTTTTATTATTATTTCTTTTATTCATTACAGAGCTGCTCCTTTGTTATTATATTCTCGCATTTTAACAAAATATTATACACATAGCAAGCCTATATTACCTTGAAGGTAAGCAGGTTTTTCGTACGCGTAGCCCTAATCCGGCCCGGCAGATCCACAGAGTTGCCTTTATTACCGTCCCTTATCAGCGCCTCCATCTCTTTCCAATGCCTGAACGATAACTTCTTCACTTCTCCTCCGGATTTTTCCAGCGAATCCCTCAGGACCTCTTTTTGTATAGCGCGCGGCTGAACCACAATGTCCCGTAAATTAATTTCCACGGCCGAACCAGACTTACGCGCTATCGCCCTGCTGATGCGCGTCTTCTCTGCGGATATGAATTCAAAGTCCTCTCTCAAGTGCTCAGCGAGATTGAACAGGACGCGTTTCAGTCGCGGATTATACTTTTCGAGAAAAGGCATGATCTCGCCCCTGACGATGTTTCTGAAATATATGGGCTCGGCATTGGTCCTGTCTATCCTGTAAGAAATGCCTGAAGAATCCAGAAACTCCACTATCTCTTTTTTTTCCAGCTCGATCAGGGGCCTCACAATCTTTAAATCCCCCTCGCTCCTTACCGGAGAGATACCGACAATACCTTTCAGCGATGCGCCTTTTATAAAACGCATGAGCACCGTCTCCGCCTGATCATCGAGCGTATGCCCTGTGGCCACAACTCCGGCATTTGCTTTTGCCGCCGCTTCATTGAAAAATTTATATCTGGCCTCCCTCGCGGCCTCTTCGGTAGAAAGCCCGCCGTAGGCGCGGCTTTTAAGATTCACTTTTTTATGTATAAATTTAAGATCATGCTCCAGAGCGTACTTTTTAACAAAACAGGAATCACCCCTGGATTCTTCTCCTCTCAGGCCATGATCGAGATTGCATACCACGATCTCTTTCAAGCCCAGCTTATTTTTTAATTTCATGAGGAGGTAAAGCAAAAAAATAGAATCGGGCCCGCCGGAAACCGCCGCCAATACCACATCACCCCGTTTAAGCATAGCGTAATTCCGCACGGTCTTTAGAGCTCTTTCAACTAAATTTGATTTCATAAATTTTCTCACATCAGGAAGAAACTTACTGGAAATAAAGCGGGATCTGGCTAGAAGGCCAGGAGACCTTTGGCCTTTGTCTTCACTTTCTGCTGAACCTGCTCATCAGTAGAAAACCTAACCGCTTTTGGGGCAGTAGACGTTATTCCTATTTTTACCTCTTTTGATGCAGCTATGGCCTCCTGATCGGCAGCCTCAGCTTCTATCCTGACACTCTGCCTTACTTTATCGTTCTCCGCTACCAATTTAGCAACATCCTGGTCTACCTGTTTGCTTTTTTCCTGATTCTTTTTCATACTCTCTTCTATTAGCGAAAGAGGCGGAATATTATCTGGAATAGAGTAAGACATTTCAACATCCTCTTTAACCACTGCATCCGCAGAAATGGCGGCGGGCACAGGCGCATTTTCTTTCATCAACGTCTGGAAAAAGACAAACGCCACAAGAGATATCAGCACAACCACAACCGCTGCTACAATAGCCAGATTCCTTATATTCACTTCGTAGTGCCCCCTATTTTATTGCTCAGCCCAGGAAACTTTCAGGTAGATTATTCTGTTATTAGCATCTTTGGCCGGAGGGAAACATACCGGCGCAATCAGTTCAAGTCTGGGATCGTATACATAATTTTTACTATAACCGCTCACCCTGTCGCCCGTACTTGCATTAAATGTGCCGACAGCCCCTCGGGTTACCTGAGTCACGCCCCCATACAAGGACAGGGTGCCTTTAAGGGCTCCCGCATAATCATATACTTCAAAAGAGTCAGTCAGCGCAACAACGTAAGCGTCTATCTCCAGATCAGCAGGAGCCGATGGGTCTACATATACATTATTCTGGGCAACCAGGCCAAGTAAATCGGTAGATGTCGAATCTACCCTGGGATCAACATTATACAGAATATGGTCTGTTACATATATATTGCTTGGCGCGCCCAAAGTGACATTTCCGTTAACTATACCGGACACCTCCACGCTCCCACTTGAAAGGTAAATAGCTCCGTTGGTCGGCAGCGTATAATTGGTAACGGTCTTACCATTATCGAAATTGAGTGTGCCATTTGACAGGAACGTAATGATCGGCGTATGTGAAGGGCTGGAAGCCGGAGTAAGCGTCAAGCCGGTCGACAATGCCGCAGCAGACCTGATTGAAGTCAATACACCCAGAGACGACGGCATCTGCATAGCTGTCGCTCCCAGTGTAAGAGAATCCTTAAACTCAGGATTATCATCCGGAGGACCACCGCTATAATAATTTATCGAGGAGTTCACACTACTGACCGGCCCCTCAAATACAGGGTCGCCATGGATATTAAGCTGGTCATTGGTAAATAATGGCCCTGTTAACCTGTCGCCGCTGGTAAACCATATTGGATTCTTAGAGTGCCAGAAAAGCTGGTTTTCGCTATTACTAAAATATGCATACCTTGAGAACGACACCTGCCTTATAGTGAAAGTAACTGTGCGCGACACACCTTTATATGTTCCCGCGGAGGTCAGCCTATAAGTTACTGAGGAAACAAGTGTTGTCGTGACTGAGAACGTCCCGGAGTCTGTCCCTGAAAAAGTAAATGTTCCGTTAATGGTTCCGATCGTAGGAGAAGACTCGCTGCGCAGATCCATAAAACGCTTCGCGATACCTGCTTCCGCTATATAATAAGCGCGCATGTCTCTGGAGGCCCTTGTAGCTATGGCGAGATCGTTATACGAAATATAAAACAACGCCGTAAGGCTGAGTATTATCAGCACTATTATTACAAGAACAAACACCAGGATGAAGCCGTCTTTTTTACGCATATACATACATGACCTTATTTAGGAAGATTCCTTATGTTTACAGAAGTAGCAAGAGAACCGGACATCGTCCTTCCGGAAACGGTTTTAGTAATACCCACATAAATGCTTATTATCTCATGATCCGGATACAATAATGTGCCGGAACTGTTAACGGGCTCCCAGAACCATAAGGTCAGCACCGTGCCGGCAGGTGCTGCATAAAGCGTATGTGTGGTCGGTGACTCAGTCGGGCTTTCATAAACGATGGTTCCCGATGAGAGGTAAAGACTTCTAGTATTCCCGTCTGTACCCGTATAATCCAGCCTGTCGAGAGAAGATGTCGGCGGAGTAAATCCCGATGCTGCGCGCACCCCATATCTGGTAGTCCCGCCCTCCGACCCTTTAAGGATCTGCGTCATTATAAGACTCGCATCCCTCTGGAGTTCCTGGCTGGCAAGGCTTGACACATACAGATTCCTGGCCATTACAAAAACACCCAATGCTGAGGTAAATATCACCACCGTGAGTATACTCACAATCATGACTTCCGTAAGCGTAAAACCTTTTTTATCTGCCATAAAAACCTTAATTAGCCTGTGAGTCATTTGCAATGTAAGTACCGCCAAATTCCTTGACCGTCTTCTGCTTTCCAAAAAAAGATTCTTTCCAGTTTAATTCTACCACCACTTTTTTACAATAGGCATAAGACGACGATGACGTTGTTACGGTCACCACCATATTCCCGGTAAGATCATCGGCTGAGACCGTAGGAGTGCCGCGAGTATCTATGCTTAAGCCCGTGGTGTTGCTGCTTGCAATAGAGCTATATGGAAGTTTGCGCAGATTCTCGATTTTCTGCTGGATGAGGTATACAGCCTGAGATTTATGCTTGGCTAAAGATCCGCTGGCCCGGCTTATAATAATTACATTCACAGCGGCCAGCCATACAATGGTAAGCAGACATATGCCGACTATAACTTCCGTCAATGTAAAAGCACCTTCAGATCTTTTATCAAATCTTATCAGCATCTATTTTAATTTCCTCAGCGATCTCAAAGTTCTTCTGAAAGTTCAGGTCACCTGTAAGTTCCGGAGCCTTAAACTGTCCGTCGTGGGCACCCTGTGATATCTTCAACCTGCGGTATTTTTCAAATTCACCGCTCTTCACAACTTTAAGAGTGGGTGCACCCAAAACCCCTTCATTCCTCAGGTCGTTATATTCCCTGTTCTCAACGCGCAGGCCTTTCTCTATCGCAAAAAGAAGCGCCTTCTTGTCCCCCGCACCAGCCATGCCGTCAAATTCCACCAGGAACACATAATGTCCCGGCGTCATAGGCTCTATGGTGGCAGAAAAAAACTTTATGAGAATGTTACTGCTCTCGACGGCTTTGAGAACAGCCGCATTAACCTGCGATTCGTATATTTTTTCGCCTGTCAAAGATACTGCATTCACACCTTTCTGGACAAATTCGATCACTGGTGTGTCATTAAAATAATCATCAACAGTAATTATATCATCAATATTATATCTATACAAGCCTCCGGGCGTTGTTACTATAAGGAAGTATTCACGGCCTGCTTCGAGCTGATCACACGTTAAAAATCGCTTGGCGGAGCTGTTGATCTCGTCTTTAGGGATAAATTCATAAAAATTTGTGGTTACAGCAAGTATGCCTCCCGCGCCGTCGTCCGATATCGGTATTGAACTGCGCGCTTCGGTCGACAAACATCCAAAATCCCGCACCGGAACATTACCAAAATACTGAGGAAGCTCCTTAAGATATAACTTTACCGTGCCGCCTTTCCAGCACTCGATAAGCACAAGGTCCGGCCAGAAATCTTTGGGCAGCAAGACTTTCTTCTCTTCAAGGATAGCCCTTAACTGCGCTGCTCTTTTTGGATTTGGCTTAAGCTGTCTGGCGAGAACAGAACGGATGCCTGCATCGACCTCGAAAGATGTGTCGATGGTTCCATTTTCGATATCTTTTATTATTTTTTCCTGCCACCCCGATATGCGCTGACACAACAAAACTATAGCGCTGGGATTAAGCGCGGCTATCGTGGAGACATTCTCCTCCATACCTATTCTTAGAACACAATAATACCTTGCCGCATAATCCCTGATCGTGAATACCTCATAAGGAATGGCATACATCTTTTTTACAAAGTCAGGTAAATTTTTATATGCATGCCCGCTCTCGGCGCCGTAGAAGATCCCCGATTCCGTAACGCCTTCTGTATCCGGGCTTATCATCGCCAGGACTTTACCCTGCAGGATATTGGGATGGGACTTTAAAATATAATAGGACCAGAGGTCCATCAGCTCTGCTTTTTTCCTGCGCGAATATTCAGTGACTGGAATATACTTAGGCTTGTTTGTCGTCCCGCTTGTAACGCCGAAAAATTCGGGCTTGTCGACAGTGAGCACATTCTGCTGACCTTTCTTCATCTTTTCTATGAACGGCCGCATAGACTCACAATCGCTCAATGGGACACTACTCTGATAATCTTTGATAGATCTTATTTCGGAGAAATTATAGGCTTTACCGTATTCGGTGTATTTATTGCGGCTGATATATTCGAGGAGGACCTTCTCCTGGGCCGCTAACGGGTTTTTTGTGGATTCCTCAAAAACCCGGGCCTTAGGAGCCAATAACCTTGTAGCAAGTTTCACAAAGTTCATCTGGCTAGCGTCCCTATCATGGCATCCTTTTTTTATAGGAAGTCTTTCGTCGCCTGAGATGAACAATACCGCCTCAGGACTACATTGCTTCTGCTATTCAAAGAAGTGGTAGCGGGGATAGGATTTGAACCTATGACACACCGGGTATGAGCCGATTGCTCTGCCAGACTGAGCTACCCCGCCACGTTGTTTTAATAGTGTCGCATTATAGCATACGAAATAGGTTTGTAAAAGCGGAAAATTTCTGATACAATACACCCATCAACTTTCCCGGAGGTGTAAAATGATCTGGACTTTTGTAATAGCAATTTCTGTTATATGGATTGGTTTTGTTATATGGGCACGGCTCGACAATAAAAAACGCAGAGATGAAGCTGAAAAGAAAAAAAATAAACCGACGTTCCGCACCGAAGAAGACTTGAACGAATACGCTAAACCGATGGACGATTCACACCACGGCAAAGTGGATTTCGACGACGCAGAGTAACTGCTGCTTCGTGCATACTCCCCGTCCGATAACCCGCGAGATCGAGTGAAACATACACAAATCCGGATCTTTTCAATTTCACAGTTATCTCTTTACTGAATCTCACGGCTTTACCGAAGTCTGCCGGCAGCATTTCGATACGCGCAATATCACCGTGCATCCTGACCCTCACCTGCTTGAATCCAAGCTTTCGCAGATACTCCTCGGCTTCACCGACTTTCTTTATACCATCTTCATCTATCCGGCTATTAAAAGGAAACCGCGATGCCAGGCACGCAAAAGACGGCTTGTCCCATGTAGGCAAACCAAGTGCTTTAGAAAATCTCCGTATATCAGCTTTTGTAATACCGGCTTCCAGAAGGGGCCTTTTGATTTTCAGCTCCATAGCAGCTTTTGTGCCATGCCTCACATCTTTAAGATCGTCATGATTGGTCCCGTCCAGAACATACTTCATCCCATATTCATTCTTGATGCCATCGATCTTTTTAAATAGCTCCTTCTTACAGTAATAGCATCTATTCACAGGATTTGCCCTGAAATGTTTTATATTCAATTCATCTGTATCGATGGTCAGGTGTCTTGCGCCTATCAACCTGGCTACCTTAACTGCTTCACGGTATTCTGAGACGGGATATGTCTGGGAGCGCGCAGTAACCGCCAGGACGTTTTCGCGGCCCAGAGTATCGACGGCCGCCTTAAGAAGGAATGTGCTATCAAGGCCTCCGGAATAAGCCACCACTACGCGGCCCATGCCTATAAGAAAGTTTTTTAGTTTTTTTATTTTTTTATCCATCCGCCGCCCACAACCACATCTTTACTGTAAAAAACTACAGCCTGCCCCGGAGTCGGAGCAGCCTGCGCTTCTTTAAAATCAACCCTGACTGAATCGCTGCCCGTCTTTGTGACAATAGCATCCGCTTTCCTGTGATTATACCTTATCATCGCTTTTACCTTTATCGGTTTATCCAAGGAAGGGATCGCGATCCAATTCATCCGTTCAGCTTCGAGGCTTTTCTTCATCACGTCTTCCCGAGGACCTGCGATTATGCGGTTCTTGCCGATATCTATTCCCGTAACGTAGAGCGGTTCTTTGTGAGCAACACCAAGACCACGCCTCTGGCCTATAGTATAAAAGGGAATGCCTTTATGTCTGCCTAATATCTTTCCATTCTTATCAATTATTTCACCAGGTTTTATAAGCACCCCTGTCTTCTTTTTTATATACTCGGCATAGCTCTGATCCTGGACGAAACATATGTCCTGACTCGAAACTGTATTAAATGTCCTGACTTTCATTTTTTTCGCCAGAAGGCGCACCTTCTCTTTGGCCATACCGCCCAGAGGAAACATAGCGCTTGCAAGCTGTTCCTGCGAAAGTCCAAATAAAAAATAAGACTGGTCTTTAGCTTTATCCTTACCCTCTTTTAAAAGATATCGTTTTGTTTTTTTATCAAAATTTACATTTGCGTAGTGGCCTGTGGCGATATGCGAGGCGCCAAGAGACTTTGCTTTCTCCAAAAGTTTTCCAAATTTTATCCTGGCATTGCAGATGATACATGGATTGGGCGTAAGCCCTTTGAGGTATTCTTCGCAGAAATAATTTATGACTTCTTTCTTAAAGTCTTCGCTGAAATCTACAACATAATACGGTATATCTAAGTCTCCGGCTACCGCGCGCGCTCTCGTAACAGCTTCAAGGCTGCAGCACGTCCTGCCGACGCTGGAACCGCACTCTTCCTTCGGCCACATGCGGAAAGTGATACCGACCGTATCATAGCCATCCTTCTGCATCAGAGCTGCGGCTAAAGACGAGTCAACGCCGCCGCTCATCGCGGCAACGACCCTACTTCTTTTTGGCCTTGCCATACTGCTCCTTAAACCCGCCGGCCATTGCAGCGTTTAGTTTATTGCCTTCCTTTACCACGACGATCGCATCTATCCCCGCTTCGTCGGCAGCTTTTATCCCGGCAGGGCCTTTTGCAAGTAAATCCGCCGCCGTCTTCTCAGCGCCTGCTGCGTCATCACCCACCACGCTGGCGCTGACAACACCGCTGCGGACAGTGACAATAGCCTTGTCCTCAAGCCGCAGCATAGCAAAAACTTTCTTTTTATCCGTCGGGTGCGGAATCCAGCCTTTCCACATCTCCTTATCAGCCATCTTTCCCAGGCAAAACATAGCATCGTTCGAAAATACAAACGCATTATTGATGCCGGAACTTTTTAGCGAAGCAACTATCTTATCAACAGCCTGCCCGGCAGATACATCCGAAGACTGCGGAACCGATGATGCAGAAAATACCTTATTTATAGCGCTCCGCACTGCAGGTTCCGGCTGGG
>JBAYMS010000039.1:0-14797 GCA_041663425.1 Candidatus Omnitrophota bacterium | reverse complement strand
TTGCGTGACATATCCCGAGCCTCCTTTACGTAGCTATTGGTAGCTACGGTTATACACTAGGAAACTCGCCTTGTAAACTGTCTAGTTTAGCGGGGTAGGGTCATGCCTATTAGAAAAGCGCTACTACCTATCATTTTAATAACTATTTTTTTATGCCATTCACCACTTTGCCATGCCAAGAATAATCCACCTCCAACATCTAAGGCAAGCACGATAGACGAGTTAAAGAAAGAACTAAGAAAAGACATGCGAGAGGAATACTTAATAGATAAAACTCTGGCACAAGACGATTATTTAGACAGGATGGATAAAATAGATAATAAATACAAAACGGAGCTGGATAGATTGTGGGGCCTTATACGTAACGTAGGGGTAGTTGTTGGTATTTTGGCTGGCTTAGCTGCCATTGTTTCTTTTATAGGTGCCTTCATTTCAATCACAGGCATTAAAAAATATTTTACGGTTCAAAATCAATTAACACAAACAATAAACTTATTTAATATAATGGATAAAGGTATCCATGAAAAAGAAAAAGAAATTAACTTAAAATACGACGAAATCATAGGAAAGAAAAAGGATTATAGCTCATTGGACAAGGCCAATTTTTTAGACTATGAGCATAAGCTATATTTCGCATCTGTATATCTCCCTATCACTAAAAATATAGAGGACTATAAGAAATCCTTATTCTTACTAGGCGAATACTGGTTGGAAAGAGGAAAATGCGGGCGAGCATTACTACGTTTCCGCGAACTTGAACGAATACATAATGAATTAAATACACATGATAACATTGTGATGAAAGCTATAAGAGCCATAACCAAAGACGACTCAATAAAAATACAAGGTGTTAGGGCGGGGTCATTTTACAATCTATACGGATATGCGTACAATGCATGTGCTGAACAGGAGAAAAATAACAAAACAAAAGAAGAATTGCTTCAAGAAACTCTTACTAATTATAAAAAAGCCATTAATATAAATCCAAGCTATTCATCTCCCTACTATAATATTGGAAGATTTTATTCTGTAAATCTAAAAAAAGATAGAGAAGGCTTAAAATGGTACGGTCAAGTATTTGGTAAGGAGCCAGACTTATCTAAAGAAACATACTGCAACATAACATGCTGCTTAATAAGATTGGATGAACCCGTTAGCGTTTTAATTAAAAACCTTGATAATATAGCGGATAATGATCCTTACTGGCAAACTATTATTGATGATGAGGTTATTAATCCAAAAATAAAAACTACGCCGGAATTGCGTAGTTTTATTTTAAAAAAATTCCCGGAAGCAAAAAATATTACTTAACGGGCCCCTTTTTCATCTATTAAGTTTTTCATGATTATCACCTCGTAAGTTTACACCATGTTATTGTTAACGTCAAGAAAAAAACAAGAATTAAATAAACTCCGCTTTTTCTATTTACTCCCACAAATGAAGTATATCACACATATCCAAGCCATGCAAATGCCTTTTTGATATCCTAACACCCATTGCTACATTACACATATCTCATTATTTCTTGTGAAATATTCACCGTCCGCGCCTCCATTCTCCGACGGAAAGCATCGGATATCTGCCTTATTTCATTTTAAAGCCGCCTCTACCTCGAACAGGATTGTCATATTGCGTCCACAACGTCCTTTTAATAGGGCCGCCGGAATTTGGTAAGCCTGACAAGATATCAGACAGATGTAGCCGTATGGCACCCTTAAGGGTGCCCTACGTATGTGGATAACTACAGAAGCCTGGACAGGAATTTATGGGGCTGATACACCCATACCTGCCAAACTAAAATAAATAAAAAAAGGGCTGAACGATTAAGTTCAGCCCTAAAAAACTATTTTACAAAAGTACTATGAAAGCTTCTTTTTACGTTTTAATAACGCTGCCGCCAGACCGCCAATGCCAAATAGAGTCATTGTGGCGGGCTCGGGAACAGCTCCATAGGTAACAGTTAACTTCGGTCTTAACGCGCTATACCCACTGCCGTATTCGGACGTAAAAAATACTTGGGTAAGATTAGTTCCTTCTGCATTAAAAGCCTGTCCCGTTGCTTTAAGAATTAACCCGTAGTTAGTGTCGGCTTCGGCATACCAATCCTGCGCAGCGGAAGTTATATCCCAATCATACCAGCCTGCTCCGGATATATTTTCCTCATCTAATGCTGTAGCATCATAATCCGTACCCGCTCCTAATCCAGGAGAATTCCAGGCAACACTAGAAGTAGTAGCGCCGCCGTGGATACGATGGTACCAATCCACGGACCCCTCCTCTGCCCCTCCATTTCTGTTCCCCTCAGACCAAGGCCCGCTGGTTATTTCGTAAACTGAGGCAAGTGGGTCAACCGTAGTATATGCTTTATACATTGAAAGCGTAGCTGAGGTTATTTGCATACCTGAAGGGATAGAGCCAATATTAAAAGAAATGAGCATATGGGTATCCTTATCAGCTCCGGTATTAGTTATTCCATCCAAAAAATAAAATGTGGAACGGTTACCATAACAAGAATCCGTATTATATCTCACAAATGTATCCTGAGTGCCTTCGTATCCATTCAAACCATCCTGAAATACAGTGACCGTAGCATTGGCATTATTAACAAATATAGATAACAAAAATACAACTATAACCAAAAAACTGCTTTTTTTCATTTCCCATATCCTCCTATTATAAGTTACGCTTTAGGCTAAATAATATCAGTCACTATTAGATAAGCATAAACCGTGCCAGAATTGCCCAACTTCATTAGCTATAACCTATTTTGGATAAAAGAGATACGAAAGGTATGACAAACTATGACAAATCAGGTGTGTTGTTTTATTAATTTATTGTATAAAATAATATACAGTATAAAATTAATAAAAATTTAGGGGACAATCTAGCTTCGACGAGCGCCTATTGCTCAAGCTCTTTAGCAACCTTATCCAGCTCGTCTTTCAGCGCTGATGGGACGTTAGTATACAGGCAGAATTTCGGCACATAGGCGCTGACGCCCAGCTTTTTTGTGCCCTGGATAGACTTGATATCGGGGTTTGCGGTAAACATTATAACCGGCAACTTTTTATCGTACTTCCGGATCTGCCCCAAAGCTTTCAGGCCATCCATATCCGGCATTACATAATCAAGGATAACTATATCAGGTTTTTCATTCTTTACAGCATCGACGCATTCCTTGCCGTTTGTGGCAGTTATAAGTTTGTAACCCCACTCATTAATATGAAGGCTCATGACTTTTAAAAAATCCGGCTCATCGTCCACTAACAAAACTTTCAGCTTTCTCATCTTCGACTCCTGTTTATATTTATTTCGCTTTGCTATATTTAATTTTCATTGCAATGATCATGCAGATAAGTATAAGCGTTATTCCATTGGCCAGAATAATCGGCCATTCCATGATAATTATACCATAGACAAGCCACAAAAACACACCCAGAGAGAATAAGGAAAAGGTTGCGAGAGAAAGTTCTTTCGCGTCTTTCATCTTATAGATCCTTACTACCTGCGGAATGAATGCTATCGTAGTCAGCGTGCCGGCCGCCATTCCTAATATCAAACGGATCATTTTTTGCCTCCCGATATTATAAAAATAGAGCCCAGCATTATCAGCACACAAATATACGCAAACACATCTCCGTAGACATTATAAAAAGTCCGCGTCTTTGTAATGACAATATCCTGTATCGCATACCCTTCCACAAACAAAGATTCATTTCCCGCGACAACTTCATTTACTATCTCGCCCCTCTGGTCTATAAAACACGAGACACCGGTATTTGCCGCACGTATCACATTCACCCTGTTTTCAACCGCTCTGAACACAGAGCTCTGCGCATGCTGATACGCCGCACACGTCTTCCCGAACCATGCATCATTAGTCATATTCACAAGAAGCCCTGCTCCGCCTGCCACAAAACGCCTGGCAATATCCGGGAAAATGTCTTCAAAACATATAAGAGTGGAGAACCTGATCTTTTTAACCAGACGCAGGGTGCGGTCTTTTTCTTTTATGGTGCGCTTTATAAAAAAATCGAAAACTGTATAACTTTTCCCGGAGGAGAAATCGCCTATGGGTGACGGTGCAAAATTCTCTACGAATGAAAGAAGCGCCCTTAAGGGAACGTATTCACCGAAAGGCACCAGATGGCTCTTATCGTAACGGCCGCCAACTAAGCCGTCTGCATTAATAAAAATGGCACTGTTATAATACGCGTCTTTCTTTTCCGGATCCTCCCTTGGAGCACCTACCAGAAGAGGTGTTTTTATCTCCTTGGCAAGCGCACTTACCCTGCCGAACAGTTCTGGTTCAGATTCCATAAACCCGGGAACGGATGTTTCCGGCCAAATGATCAGCTCGGGATGTTTAAGCGCTGCCTCCCGCGTAAGACGTTCATATTTATTTAATATATCGGACCTGAAAGACGGATCCCATTTTTTCACTTGCGCTATATTACCCTGGACAACCGCTATCCGAAATTTCTCACCGGTAAATACATTCCTGACCCTTATTGTCCCGTACCAGATAGAGATGAATACAACCAATATTGCTATCATAAGGATCTTTAAATAGTAATTCTTTTCCCGCAGTTCTTTTATGGTAAGGAAAATCGCGATATTGACCAGCATTATAAGAAAGCTCACCCCGTAGGCTCCCACGAGATCTGCTATCTGTATGGCCGGCAAAGTAAAACTCTGGGAATATCCTAATAGATTCCAGCCAAAACCTGTAATAAAGTGGGAACGGATAAGCTCAAGCGCTGCCCATGAAGAAGGTATGACTAAAAGTAAAATATAACTCTTCGCCTTTTCCAGACAGGATCTACAGATAAGGCCGAACAATCCAAAATAAAGCGCAAGATAAAATACAACGATTATCATGCCGGGCAGCGTTACATGGATAAGCCAATAGATAGTCCCGAAGAAAAATATCAGTCCGGAAAAATAAGAAATCATGAATGCCGCGGCAGGTTTCTTGCCTTCGATTGCGAAGAATAGAGGCACAAAAGCTATCCATGCCAGAAATTCAAAATTGAAGTCGGGAAAAGACAGTATTAAAAGCAGCGCTGAAAGCGCAGGAAGAAATATTTTCAGTTTCATTGTCCGCAGCATTTTTTATATTTTTTACCGCTCCCGCAAGGACACAGATCGTTTCTTCCTACTTTCGGCTCTTCCCTTTTGTAAGTAGGAATATTTTCTTTGGGCAGTTGTCCTTCGTAAGAAGCGGCACCTTCAGCGGCCCCCGCAAGAGAAACGTCCTGGAATTGGGTTTTCTCTTCATGCAAAAGCTGCTGACGTTCCGGACGGAAAACCGGCGCTTCTTTCTCCTCTTTCACGGTCTTGATCTTAAATAGATACTCTAGCGTTTCCTCTTTTATGCGGTCTATCATATCCATGAACATCGAATATCCTTCGTGCTGATATTCTACTAAAGGATCGCGCTGACCATAAGCCCGCAGCCCTATACCTTCTTTCAGGCTGTCCATCGCATAAAGATGGTCTTTCCATTTCGAATCAACAACCTGTAAAAGTATCATCTTCTCCATGTATCTGGCCATCTCTTTACCCATAGAAGATTCTTTTTCTTCATAAATCTTCTTCATCCTGTCCAGCACAACATCCCGTATCTCAGGTTTTCTAAGCTCATCAAGCTTGATATCATTCGTTCTCACAGAAAAATGCGAATCGAGATACTGACTGAATCCGTCAAAGTCCCACATATCCACACTGGACTTGTCATTAAGATATGTCTCAAGAGCATAGTCGAGGACCTCTTCCATGATCTCATAAATATATTCTTTAAGATCCGCGCCCTGTAAAATTTTACGGCGCTCATCGTAAATAACTTCCCTCTGCCTGTTCATTACATTGTCGTATTCGAGGAGGTGTTTCCGCACTTCAAAATTATGCTGCTCAACACGCTTCTGGGCAGTCTCTATAGCTTTTGTAATGAAAGGATGCTGGATATCCTGTCCTTCTTCCATACCCATCCTGTCCATTACCATCTTTATCCTGTCTGAACCAAATATCCTCATAAGGTCATCTTCGAGCGAGAGATAAAATCTGCTCGAACCGGGGTCACCCTGACGGCCCGATCTTCCGCGCAGCTGGTTATCAATACGCCGCGCCTCATGCCGTTCGGTACCAAGAACGTGCAGCCCGCCCTTCTCAGCAACGCCTTCACCAAGCACAATATCCGTACCGCGCCCAGCCATATTTGTTGCGATCGTTATCGCGTAAGGCGCACCTGCCTTTGAGATGATCTGCGCTTCCTGTTCATGGTATTTAGCATTCAGGACGTGGTGGGGCACCCCCATGCGCTTGAGAAGGCTCGACAGATGTTCCGACTTTTCTATGGATATAGTTCCGACAAGGACCGGCCTGCCTACTTTGTATAGCTCGGCTATTTCAGTGCATACGGCATTAAATTTTTCTCTTTCGGTTTTGTATATTACGTCTGCAAGATTCGCACGCTTCATTTGCCTGTTAGTAGGAATAACGACAACATCAAGTCCGTAGATCTTGCCAAATTCCACAGCCTCGGTCTCTGCCGTTCCGGTCATACCCGCCAGCTTCTTATACATCCTGAAATAATTCTGGAACGTTATCGTAGCGAGCGTTTGATTCTCCCGCTCGATCTTAACGCCTTCCTTTGCCTCTACAGCCTGGTGCAATCCATCGGACCATCGTCTGCCCGGCATAAGCCTGCCGGTGAATTCATCGACTATGAGCACCTCGCCGTCTTTAACTACATAATCCACATCCTTCTGATAAAGCGCATGAGCCCTTATGGCCTGATTTATATGGTGTGCCCATTCCGACTGGATATCATCATAGAGATTTTCAACACCTATAAATTCCTGACAGCGCTTAACACCCTGTTCGGTGAGGCTGACAGTGTGATTCTTTTCGTTTACTACATAATCTATATCTTTTTCTATATCAACGCCTTTATATTTAGCATCGATCTCGTCTTTATCTGTTATCTTTTTACCCTTAAGGCGCGGTATTATTTTATTTATGGTGTAATATTTGTCTGTGGACTCCTCTGCCGGTCCTGATATGATAAGCGGTGTGCGCGATTCATCTATAAGAATGGAGTCAACTTCGTCAACGATCGCGTAATTAAGCGGCCGCTGAACCATATCCTCTATATTAACAACCATATTATCGCGCAGATAGTCAAATCCGAACTCGTTATTGGTACCGTAGGTTATGTCGCACGCATATGCCTCTTTCCTTGCCCTAGGTTCCATGTCATGCTGTATAACACCGATCGTAAGCCCAAGGAACTCATACACAGGACCCATCCAGCCGCGGTCCCTGTTCGCCAGATAATCGTTTACGGTAACGACGTGAACACCTTCACCTGTCAGGGCATTCAAATATACAGGAAGTGTGGCAACCAGCGTCTTACCTTCACCCGTCGCCATTTCCGCGATCCTGCCTTCATGGAGCACAAGCCCGCCCAAAAGCTGGACGTCAAAATGCCTCATTTTAAGAACGCGCTTTGCCGTCTCGCGCACTACTGCAAAGGCTTCAGGTAGGACATCTTCAAATATTTTATTTTTTACATCACGGGCTTTTTTCTTTATCTTCTCTTTCTCGGCAGGTGATGCTGAATCCTTAAAGGCCTCTTCGAGCCCGTTAAGCTCATCCTGGTAATCCTTACGTTTTAAAGCTATCTTCGCTTTAAATTCAGCCGTCTTCGCCTTTAGTGCGTCGTCTGAGAGTTTAGAAATTTGCGGCTCGAGCAAATTTATCTGTTCAACTATCGGCTTAAGATGCCGTATAGCCCGCTCATTTTGTGTGCCTATTATTTTTTTTAGAATATAATTTATCATTTTATTTACTTATCCCAGCCTTTCGCATCCTGAGCAGGGCCCTTTACGCCTTCGCCCTTGGCCCACTTTAAATAAGCTTCTATAAATCCGTCGATCTCTCCATCCAGGACAGCCTGGGCCTTACCGGTCTCATGATCTGTCCTGTGATCCTTCACCATTGAATAAGGATGGAGCACGTAAGACCGTATCTGGCTTCCCCAAGCGATCTCTTTCTTGGAGTCGTAGGCACTCTCTATCTCTTTCACCTTTTTCATCCGTTCTCTCTCATACAGCTTCGCCTTCAGCATCTTCATGGCCGTTGATTTATTCTTAAATTGCGACCGTTCATTCTGGCACTGCACAATGATCCCCGACGGAATATGTGTAATGCGCACCGCGGAATCGGTCTTATTGACATGCTGACCGCCTTTGCCGCCTGCGCGATATGTATCAATCTTCAGATCGGATTCTTTTATGTCGAGCTGTATATCGTCAGATACCTCAGGTATCACATCTATAGAGGCAAAAGAAGTGTGACGTCTTTTATTTGAATCAAACGGTGAGATTCTCACGAGACGATGAACACCTGTCTCGGATTTCATAAAACCGTAGGCATATTCGCCTTTTATCAGCATCGTCGCGTTCTTTATGCCGGCTTCTTCACCTGAAAGCTGGTCCACTACAGAGATCTCGAAGCCTTTCGACTCAGCCCACTTTACATACATCCGCAGAAGCATGGCAGCCCAATCACATGACTCAGTTCCGCCTGCGCCGGCATTCACGCTTAAGAAAGCATTAAATCTATCGGCCTCATCTCCTAAAAGCGTCCGGAATTCCAGAGCATCCAGCTTTTTCGTTATTACGGAGAGATCATTTTTAAAATGTTCCAGCGACGCTGCGTCTTCCGGCCCTGCTATAGAAACTACATCTTTCAGGTCTTTAAACTCGTTTTCGAGCTTTAAGAACGGTTCTATATCAGATTTTAACTCTTTTAATTTCTTAAATAATTCTTTGGAGCGGATTTCATCGTTCCAGAAACCTTCCTGCGATGTTTCATCTTCCAGGGACGCAATTTGTTCAGATTTTTTGCTTACCTCAAAGATAACCTCTGAGGTTCCTGAATTTCTCCTCTAATATATTTATTGTTTCTTTTAGTTCCGCGATCATTATTATTCCCAGTTTATTCAGCCGCCTGTCAGCCAAGCGCTGAAGTCTCCGACTTCGGCGTTTTGAGCATTATAACAGCGCCGCTAAAGGTAGTCAAGCCTTCGGCAAGCTCAGCTTGATCTTGAGCTTGTCGAAAGATCAACACCTTCCTTAGTCAGGAGACGTCTTTTAGCCTTTAATCCAATGGCAAATCCGCCTATCGAACCGTCCGATTTAATCACTCGATGGCATGGAACCACAACAGGATAAGGGTTTTTGTTTAACGCGTTGCCTATCGCCCTTGCAGCGCCTGGCCTGCCTATTGTCTCGGCAACCCACTTATAGCTGCGTACCCGGCCAGAAGGGATTTTCAAAACGGCCGTATATACAGATTTTTCAAAATCGCTCAGATCTTTATTTTTTGAAATAATCGATAATATTTTGCGCTGCTTTTTCATTCATACCCCCCACCTTCAACAATTCTCCAAGACTTGCCTTTTTTATCCCATCCATAGAACCGAAATGACACATGAGAACCCTTTTGCGCTTTTTGCCGATACCTTTTATATCATCCAGGACCGACTTCTCCACTTTCTTAGATAATAAACTTTTATGGTAGGTTATGGCAAACCTGTGAGCTTCGTCTCTTACCCGTTCCAATAAATGCAAAGCTTTGGATTCTTTGGGCAATACGATCGGCTCTTTTTTGTCTTTCGTATAAATATGTTCAAATTCTTTGGCTATGCCTATAGCCGGAACATCTGAAAGATGCAGCTTTTCAAGCTCACCCAAAGCGGCTGCCAGGTGCCCCTTTCCGCCGTCGATCAATATCAGATCAGGCAGCGCCCTGCCCTCTTCCGACAGCCTCGAATACCTTCTGCCGACTATTTCACGCATCATAGCATAATCATCTATCCCTGAAACGGTCGAGATCTTAAACTTTCTGTACTCGCTTTTTTTTGGCCTGCCTTTATAAAAATATACCATCGAACCAACGGCCTCTTTACCCATTATATTGGAAACATCGAACGCCTCTATGACTTCGAGCGGCTTATCTATTCCGAGCACCCTTCTCAGCTCATCTATCTCGCCTAAAGGCTTATAACTCACCGAGTCTTCTTTTATGGTACTTAAGGCTTCGATCCTGCCGCGCAGTTCCGCCGCCTTCTCAAAATCCTCGCCGCGGGAAGCCTTTATCATTCTGTCTGTCAGCGCTTTTAATAATTCTGCCCGCCGTCCCTCCAGAAATAATTTAAGCTCTGATACTACGTCAGCATATTCGGCATCGCTCACTTTCCCGACACACGGTCCGAGGCATTGTTTTATGTGGTAATTAAGGCACAGGCTTTTCGGCAGCTTACCGCAAGTCCGCAAAGGAAACATCTGCCTTAAAATTACCACCGCTTCCTTAAGAAGCTTGGCGCTTGCGTATGGCCCGTAATAAATAGCACCGTCGCTTACTTTCCGCCGGGTTATAAAAATACGCGGGAACTTTTCATTCACGGTCAATTTGAGCATAGGGTAGCTCTTGTCATCACGCAATGCAATATTGTATTTGGGATTTAATTGTTTTATAAGACTATTCTCATAGATCAGCGCCTCAGCCTCTGTAGAGGTAGTCATATATTCAATGTCTGCGATGGAAGCTGCAAGCTGGTCGATCCGCTCATTCAATCTGCGGTTAGGATAGAAATAACTCGACACCCGTTTTTTAAGGTTTATGGCTTTGCCCACATAAAGGACCTGGCGGTCGGATCCCTTCATTATATACACACCGGGCGAGATCGGGAGGGCTTTTACTTTTTCCTTGAGATCCATGCGAGAAGGTCTTTCAATTCTTTGACGTTAAATACATAGCTTGAAAATAAAAATACCGCTATCCCCAGAACGATAGATCCTATAAGCGAAATGAATGTAAAATTCATGATACGCATAGCGAGAAATTGCAATGCAATGGCCATCACGATGCTTGCCAGTGTAACTTTAAAAAAACTGTCAATTATGGATTTCGTTCCAAAATCCCCTATCCTTTTCTCTAGCAGTACATATAATGCAAAAAAGTT
This sequence comes from Candidatus Omnitrophota bacterium, assembly GCA_041663425.1. Classification (GTDB taxonomy): domain Bacteria; phylum Omnitrophota; class Gorgyraeia; order 2-01-FULL-45-10; family 2-01-FULL-45-10; genus FEN-1322. The sequence continues at coordinate 3,765 of JBAYMS010000039.1, read as the reverse complement.
AAATACTGCCGATGCCGACGAAGCCAGGGCAAGCCCGCCGAGCTTCATAGGGAACATCAGCGCCGCGCTCAGCACAACGTTCAGGACAAGGCTGCCCAGCGCTGTTTTAACCGGCGTCATCGTATCGTGCATCGAATAGAACGTATTGACGAGGACCTTTATGCCGCCGCATGCGACCAACCCTACCGCGTAAAAAAGAAGCGCTACCGATGTTATGTCAGTTGAGTAAGACGTGAACGCGCCGCGCTCAAACAATACTTTGATTATCGGCACCCTTAAAACTATAAGGCCTATTGTAGACGGTATGAGTATGAAGAATAATATGTTCAGCGAAAATAGCAATGCTTCTTTGAGTTTATCTTTTTCATCCAGCGCGACATGTCTCGACATCATAGGAAGCAGCGCCTGCGCGAGCGCAATGCCGAATATCGCAAGAGGCAGCTGCCATATCCTGTTAGCATAATATAGCGCAGCGACAGCCCCATCGCCCACTATAGCGGATAAAGAGGCCAATATGGTGCTTATGAATACATTTACCTGATAGACGCATGCACCGAGAGCTCGCGGAACTAACAGAAGCCCCACCCTCTTAGCCTGCGGGTGTTTAAACTCTGTGGTCAGCCGCGGCCGCCACCCGTTAGCATATAACGGCGGAAATTGTATTGCCAGCTGCAAAAATCCGCCAGCCAGAACACCTGTCGCCAGCCCGAAAATGTTCTCGCCAAACCATACAGCGCATAGGATCATTGAAAGATTCATTATGCTGGGTCCAAAAGCCGGAGCGGCAAAACTCCGCAGGGAGTTCAGTATGCCCATAGCGTATGCCCACAGGCCTACCAGGAACAGAAACGGAAACAATATCCTTGTCAGTTTAACCGTTACATTAAATTTTTCGGGATCGGCTGAAAATCCGGGCGCTATGAGCCGGACTATAAGCGGCGACAGTAAAACTCCGAGAAGTGTCAATGCCAGAAGCACCCAGAACATTATATTAAGGATAATCTGTGCCAGATGAAAGAAATCTTTTTTACCCTTTTTCGTCAATTCATCAGTAAGGACCGGAACAAAAGCGGAATTTGTCGCCCCTTCGCCTACAAGATCGCGCAAAAGATTCGGTATTCGAAAGGCTATAACGAAAGCCTGGGCAAAAATAGCGGTGCCAAAGAACTTGGCTATTACTATATCCCGGACAAAACCCAGGATTCTGCTGGTAGCGGTCGCAAAACCTATTACTCCGGTCGATTTTATCAGACTTTTTTTACTCATACAAAGATATTGACCTCATTTTCCTTACGTGATATAATTTACCCTTCGTTGGATAAATTGACAAAAAATATTAACCATAGGAGCCTACATTGCCAAGAGAAAGAACCGCGTATAAAGAACTCAGAAAAGCTAAGAAGAGACATTTTAAAAATATCTCAACAAAGTCGGATCTGAGAACTGCAGTAAAGAATTTTGAGAGCCTTGCAAAAGCAAAAAAGAATGATGAGGCAAAAAAAGCTTTATCATCTCTCATTTCAAAACTGGATAAGGCCGCATCAAAAGGGATTATCAAAAAGAATACGGCAGCACGCAAGATATCCCGTCTTATGAAGATGCTCACATCTAAAACTGTCTAAGCACCAAGGCATAGTTTTATAACTGCAAATTCCAGCGCAATAGCCGGATCATATCTGGATCTTTTTATATCGAGATCTGTTTCCAGCAGGATTTTCATCTTGGATTCTATTCCGGTAAGAGTCGACGCCTTCAGCTGCTTTAAAAATCTATCACAATAACGCCTGTTTATCCTGAGAGCACCGGCAATTTGCGCATCGGGCGTTCCTTTCTCCAGAAGCAGTCTGCCTTTAAATAATCGTTTCATCTGCCAGCATAACAAGCCCACAATCTCATAATGTTTTTTACCTGAAAGGGTAAGCTCAGATATAATGCCGAGCGCCTTTTTAAGATCGTTTACTTCGATGGCGTCCGTAAGATCAAACGCCGAAGCGCTGATATGCTTACCCGCAACCGATTCAACATCCTCAGCTTCTATCTGATCTCTGTCGCCTACAAAAGAGGAAAGCTTTTTGAGTTCCTGCGACACAGACCCCATATCGCCGCCATAAAGTTCTTTCAGCGCCTTCGCCGCATCGGAAGTAATATTCTTGCCAGGCGCTGCAGATGAAAGCATTTCCTTGGCACGTGAGTAGAACTGCGGATCGGACAATTCACCAAACCTGCTCGACACGACATTACGCATAATCTCAGGATGGTCTTTTAAAATAGACTCGTCTTCTGCGTCGATAACAAGATATGTATATTTATTGGGATTTTTTATATATGCAATAATGCGGGAGATGTCTTCTTCGGAAAGCTTTTTAAAATTCTTTACTACAACAAGCCGTTTAGATGCCAGGAATGGAATTGTTGAAACGTGGTCAAGGATGTCGCACGCCTCGTCTTCATTGCAGTCAAATACTTTGTAGTCCAGGTCCCGCGATGAACTGCCAAAAATAGAATCGCTGAGCTTCTTTATAGCCTGATCTTTGGAGTAACTATCAGCGCCGAGGAATAAAAAGACCGGGGACTTCGAATTTACCATACCTCAACGGTTCTCTCCACTACCCTTCTGGCAAGGTCTTCGATGGCCGCGTTTATTGCAGCCGATTCGCTCTTTACCAGACCGCCGGACGTCCTGTAAGTCGTCTCGCCGGCAAACCCTTTTTCGCTCCACATCAATTCGCCAGTCTTGGCGTACCTGACTTCCATATTTATTATCAGCTTAATCCTATACTCTTCCACATTATCGTTCTCATCATAACGCAAAGCTCCCCTGCTGAAATCTATAAGCTCGCCGGTAAGTATGAGATCTGCGTTTTGCGCATTAGCTATCTTAAGGGTCCCGTCTGATAGGAATTTATTTACAATAGCCGTAGTAAGATTTACTTCCATACCGGGCCTGTATCCTCTATACATCCTTAAATTGCTCTGCTCCGCCGCTACATTGATGCCATTTTTAAAATTCTCAACCCTTATTTTTTTAATATTAGAAGGCAGAAGAGATCGCGTGGTATATCCGCACCCTGCAACAAAAAAGGTAAGGACCGCTAATAAACAAACATTTTTAAAGAATGAAGGCTTCATACCGTCTCCAAGTTTATTAAGCCACGCTGTTGGCTAAGTGCCTATGTCTCTGACATAGGCCAAGTTTATTAAGCCACGCTGTTGGCTAAGTGCTGATATCTCCGATCTCAGCCTTTTAATACTCTGATCTCTCTATTTGGTCGTCCGGATTTTCTTCCTGGTCTTGCGCAGCATACGTATCCGGCCTTGGTTCAGCTGCTTTAACTTCCGCTTCGTTGGTAGTAACTTTTATCTCGCTTGGCTTTTCAGATCCATCAGCTGGTATAGCAACGCTTTCCTGCTCCTGAACCTTGGACTCTGTAGTCGCAGCCTCTTCAACAGGAGCTTCTGTAGCAACAGTCTGCTCAACTACAGTTTCTTTAGCCACAGTCTGTTCCGGCACACTTTCCTCAGACACAGGCTGTGTGGGTTCAGCAGGAGTCCCAACCTCTTCCGGCTTAGCATCAGACACCGATGCTGACACCGTAACCTCCGGCGCTTTTTCAACAACTATAGTTTCACTAACCTGTTTTTTGGACTTGTTAAAGTTTAACGGTGACCAGCTCTTAGCTTTAGGTGCTTCGGAGACAGCTTCTTTTGGCTGTGCTGATTTCTTAGAGGTGAAGGGATTCCATAACTTCATGCCTGAGTCTTTTG
>JBAYMS010000038.1:0-15392 GCA_041663425.1 Candidatus Omnitrophota bacterium | reverse complement strand
GGTTACCTGAGCGTCAGGGGTATTATTTGTTTCGCTTTTGGTTTCGTCGGCATAAGCATTAAGTGCCAGCATCAAACAAGCGATCATTAACGCGATTTTATTCACAAACTACCTCCATGTTTTCAGGTGTTTGTTTTCGGTTCTCGGGGACGCGCAACTTGGAAACACGTCTTAAATCGTAATTATAACACACGCGATTAATTGTAACAGCAAATAAGTGTAGGACAAAATGTATGTGATATATTTTGTGCTGGGGACAGGTTCAATCTTAAAATCAGCAACAGGTTGAAGGTTGCAATTCTCAAACGGTACAAAAAGCTTATATACGACGGAGGCAGAAAATATAGGGGCAAGTTTGGCAGGGTGTACCTAATTAGGACGTCTGTGTTTATACTACATAATGCTCAACTTTTTACTATTCGAAACGGTTTAGGCTTCACAGGATTAATATGCATATCCTTGTAGATGATAATCAGTAACTCCTTCGCCAGTACCGAAAGCCTCTGATACTCATCAGTCAGTTGCTCCGGTGTAATTGTCCTATCGCCCTCTTTCTCGTGTATTGATACGAGGTACACGCCGCTACGTAACGTAAGCCACTTCTCACAAAATTTAGTCGGAAGAAATATTGCGTTACTAAAATACCAATCGGAATGTTTTTCTATTTCACTATTGACTTGGTCGATTGTACCCTGAACAAGCAAGCCCTCAACGGTCTTCATGTGAGAGAAGGCGAGCTGATTGTTCTCTATCTTCTTCTGAGCGATAATATCCTGCATACGATTGTATCGCGTCCATAGTGAATTAACCCATGCCATAACAACGGAGCCGATAACGCCACCTGCTATCGATAATGCTGCTCCTAAAATCATGTAAGCTGCCTCTGGTGTCATAGGCCTCTCTGTGCTAATGAACGCTTGCCACGCCAAAAATGGCGATAAGAGTAATTCCGCTATAGAAAAGCCACTGCTGCCAGTTGAACAACGGACACAGTTCGGTATTGATTCTGTCCATGTGCTTTTCCCGCGCTTCTATTTTTTCCTCGAAGCTTTTGACTATATCGCCCGCTTTTCGTTTTACACCTTCAACTTCCTGCTCCTCGTCTACGGGAAATCCCTTCATGTGATTTAAGGCCTCAGTATTTAATATCGTCTCAAGATTGTAGAGCGTGTAGTCTAACTTAAGCCTAACAGACCTAACCCCCGCTAAGATTGAAATTACAAGAAGGCCGAGTCCGAAGAATAGTTCCTGTTTCCAGATAAAGGCGGTATTGGGTTTTACAAGGGAAGCACCGAAAGCAATTGCGGCTGTAGATAGTGCGATGAGCCATTTTGACAGACTGACATAGCCTTCATTGGTTTCTTTAAAGAGGTTTTCTTTAGATCTGGTTATGGGTAAAGGCCTCATAAGTATCTCCTTAGTGATTTTGTGGACGTGTCACTTTGGGACACTCCACTCATCATTTATAAATTATACGCCTCAGAATAGTGTAAAGGAAGTGAAATTATAGCTCCCCCTGGCTTACGATAATAGAACTTTCAAGGAGAAATTTATAGGTTTTTTGTATACAACGGAGGCAGAAAAGCTAGGTGTAAGTTTGATGGGATGTACCTAGCCTGTATATCTTTTATATTATCAAAATTCATCTAAAGCATCAATATAACTAGCTCGTAATGCTCGCGCGGCATGATTAGCTCGCATAGCTGGCGTTGCAGGTGTCGCAGGAGTTGCTCGACAAGCCCTGCATGCCCTAGTTGCCATCGAAGTTCTTTTTAAGACATATTCATTATCAACAATTTCTCCAAGATATTGCCCGTCTTTTTTCCAAACTTCTTCGCCGGCTATCCAGCCAAGATAATTTGATAATTTATCGAACAAGCGCCCGTTCGATATAAATCCAAAATATTCGCCATTCCAACGATAAATAGGGTTTGACATAGAACCTCTCTTTTCTGTAAGTTTAATGATTCAATAATGCTCTAAAGATTTTTGATTTTAGCGCTTCCATATTTTTCTATCCCAAAATTTAAAACCATTTTTTAGCTTTAAGCCTATCTATTATTTCCAGCATTTCCTCTTTCGTCATCATAGGAGCAAATTGCCCCCATGCCCACTTGCCTTTCATGCGAGGTTTATGAGCAATCATGTAATAGCCAATACGAAACCCTTCTTTGCCATTTTCGTGGATAATCTTGTGAAGACAGAATGCTTTATTTGGGTTAGACTTGGCAAGAAAAATGTCCTCATCGATGACCGTATACACAAAAGGACTTCCATCAATTCCCTTGGTTTTTGTTTTTTTGCCTAATCTTTTCGGAAATGGCGGAGTGCTCATAAACTTTCTTTATAAAACTTGTTCGAGCTGTTCTTTTGGTAGAAATTCATATAAATTCAATTTCAGTTCTTGCGAAACAAACCGTTTAATAAATTTCATAGCATTGTTTACATGAAAAGCCGCATCTTCCGGAGATGGGTTTGAATATTTATGTTGAATATTATTTCGTTCTTCATGAAGTAACTCTAAGTCCGGCTTTTCTTTTATTTTGCATTTAATTTTTGTTTCAAGAATTTCGTAAGCTCCCCAGATTGTAATTGTCTCTTTCGGATTTTTATAAATAGATTCTCCCGAACTTCGTACTTTTTCTTTGAGAAAAAGTTCTACGGCTTGGTCTACATGCAAGAGAGCAAATTTCATATCTGGAGTCGTGCTACTCCGTAGATAGTGCCATAAGCCATGTTCTAAGACTTCAAACGCAGACCTTAGAAGAGGTGATAGTTTTTCAGCGCTTTTTGGTTTTTTAACCGTAGAAGAAACTATACGCTTCGCTTTTGACATAATAGTTTTATGCTATGCTTTTCTTATTCATTGCCTTTTCAATAGCATCTTCGCCTGTTCGTGTTAAAGTATAATACTTTTGTCCGCCTTTTGAGGTAGACTTAGCTTGCATTATGCGACCGCTTTTTATATTTTGAATGAGCATTTGACTTGTATTTGAACTCTCCATTTTTGCATCATAGTAGCATTTATTAATATCAGCGGGGCCAAATTGCTTCATCCCAGAATATTTCTCTAAATAGTATCCGAATGCCAATACTATATCCGTATGGCTTTTCAAGCCTGATTTCAAAATAAATTCTCCCACAGATACCGATTTCCCACCTTGCGAGATAACGTTAACTCGAGCATCTAATTCTTTTTGCCCCTTTTCTTTAGAAGCTATTAACTGTTCAGAAACATCATGTCCTTGAAACTTTTTCCACATATCTAGTACAAATTTTTTATCGCCCTCTGCTTCAAAATGTCTATCCCCATTCACTATTTTTAACCTATAATTTTGAGCCATTATTACCTCCAATTTTTTATCGTTTTACAATACAACACCCTACAAACAAATAACCCCCAAGCACAATCTGCTTGGGGGTTATGTACTTTAGAACTGCACTACAAGCAGCGCAACTCTTTGTTCCATATATAATAAGGCGGTCTCCGTGCATGGAAACAACGCCCAGGTCTAACATGGCTCCCCCGCGAGGACTCGAACCTCGGACACTGTGGTTAACAGCCACATGCTCTACCGACTGAGCTACAGGGGAACGATTGTTTCAAAAGAACTGAAAAAATTGTAGCACACTGCCAATGCTTTTTCAAATACTTTGACAAAAATTTGCATAATGTAACTTTTATGTTATACTAATCATATGCGGAGCAGTATTTTTACATGTTTTATTGCGGCTTTTCTGGCGCTGACATTTCTCTCCGGCTGTGCTGTCATCCCTTTTGAAAAAACTTCAGAATATACTAAAGACCTATATCGCCGCATCCAATATAAACTTGAAGGCGACCACAGAGTCCTGAATATCTTCTACGCCACGACAAGGGCTAAAGAAGATGACAGGTTAACCCCCGGTTCTTTCAACTCTACTCTCGGCAAAGGAATATCTTACGGGACTCTGGATGCAAAAATAGACCCCTCTCTCAAGATAGGCGCTATAACTCCTACACAGTTAACAAAAGCCGGCCTTATCGACGTTAAAAATATGACAACATTGGATGACGCTGAGTTCTTAAAAAAACTATCTGATGCCGTAGCGGCCTCGCCGCACAATTCACTTATGGTAATGGTCTTTGGTTATGAACAAAATTTTGAAGATGCGGCAATAAATGCTGCGTTCTTCTCATACCTCCTCGATATAAACACACCCGTCCTTCTGTTTGACTGGCCCGGAGACCAGCCGCCCAGCGTACCAGGTTACGCCAAAGCGCAGTCTTACGCGATATCATCAGGTCCACACCTGGGAGAGCTCCTGACAAAAATAGTGCACCAGATAAAACCAAATAAATTATGGATCACAGCGCATAGTATGGGCTGCCAGGTCGTCTGCGACGCCTTTGATGACATGTATAAAAATCCTGCCCTCGCTGACGCAGATGCTGAGATAGACCACGTCATCCTTGCCGCTCCGGACGTCGGACAGAATGAATTTGATGAAAAATTTAAGAACGAACTGGCGGCTATGTCCAAAAAATTGACTGCTTATGTCTCATCCGACGACCAGGCACTTCTCATGAGCGGTGTTATAAATCAGGAAGAAAGGCTCGGACGCATTAAAGACAGCAAGGAGCATAAACAGTTGGAGGAATTAAAAGGCCTCCTATATGTAAAATCCTTAGGCTCCGATAAGATAGCCGTGATAGACGTCACACCGATCAATAATTCTACGTTCCGGCATGGTTACTATCTTGAATCTCCTGAATTTTACGACGATTTTTACTTACGCATATTCGATAAAGGGCCGAATGTTAACAGACGGCTCTACCTTATAAAGTTTAAAGACAATATAGATTACTGGGTTTTAAACTCGGGCAAATAGTCCGGAGAGGAAGTTGCAATGCGCTATATCCTGATAATACTTTTATGCTTTTTCACTATGACGGGATGCTGTCAGACCATGACTCAGCGTTCAAATACAATAAGCGCAATAAATGGAAATATCGATCCGGCGGATTATACCCAAACTTATGTTTACACTACTTTCGGCGATCCTGACGAAAAAACGGAATCTGTGACTGATGGTGTCCGCACCGAAGTATGGACATATAAAACAAGGGTTGGCGAAAAAGAATTATTGTTTAATATGCACCCGAAAAAAACGCGGTATATGAAGATAACCATAACCAATAAAATAGTAACAAACGTCGCATTCGAATAAGAAAGAAAGGTTATGACTTTTAACGAGATCCTTGAGGCAACCATAAAACATAACGCCTCCGATGCGTTCATAGTGCCCGGCGGACCGCTCAGAGCGAGGATATGCTCCGAGGTCCGCACTATCGGCGATTATATATTTACCGTAAAAGACCTGGAAAAATTCACGGCTGAAGTAACGGATGATCTGGACAAAGAAAACCTTAAGGACAACAGAAGCTGCGAATTATCATTTGACCATAACGAACGATGGAGATTCCGTATAGGCATATTTTACCAGCGGGAAGTGCTTTCCATAACACTCAGAAAGATCGATCTCAACCTGCTGACTTTTGAAGAGTTGAGCCTTCCGGGCGATACGCTGAAGAAGATGTGTTCTCTGCGGCGCGGACTCATACTGCTGACAGGATTGACAGGCAGCGGAAAGTCTACGGCTATAGCGGCAATGATAGAGCATATAAACCAGAATTTCGGCAGGCACATCATGACGATTGAAGAGCCGATAGAATTTACATTTAAAGATAAAAAATCGGTAATTAACCAGCGGGAGGTCAACCGGGACACCCGCTCCTATCAAAAAGCCCTTAAAGAAACGGCGATGCATTCTCCCGACGTCCTGTATATAGGAAATATAAGGGATCGCGAGACATGCTATGCTGCGTTGAGCGCAGCTGAAACCGGAGTCCTCGTTTTTTCCACCATCCACACCATAAACGCTCCGTCCACCATAGAGCGCATGGTGAACTTTTTCCCTCCGGAACAGCATGACTTCGTATTTAATCAGCTTTCCTTTCTTCTTAAAGGGGTTGTATCGGTACGCCTCCTCTCCCGCTCCGACAAAGAAGGACTGATACCGGCGTATGAGGTGATGACGCTGTCGCAAACCATCTCAAGCCTGATAAATGAACATAAAATACGGGAGATACCGCAATATATGGCTTCAGGCCAGATCTACGATATGATAACTTTCAACCAGTGCCTGTGGGATCTTATAAAGAAAAACCATATAAGCCCTGAAACGGCCATACAAAATTCAGATGAAAAAGAAAATTTGAAGTTGATGATGAAGAAAGAAAGCTACACAAAAGAATAGGAGGGAAAATCATGTCGTTTAAGAATCAGAGAGAATTCTTTAGGTACAGGCACGAAAAGCCGGTAGACTTTAAAGAGGTCTCGATCGACGATGCAGCCGTAGCTGATCTGGCCAAAGCCGTCACAAAAGACATAAGCGCGACGGGAATGCTGTTCACAAGCAGCTGCCATCCCCGCATGTCAAGTATCATAGCTATCGACGTCGACTACAGGACGAGCATGTTATGCAAAGAAATAGAAATGAACGCTCTTATATTAAATAATAAATTGCTCGGTAAAGTGGTAAGGATAGAAGACAATGACAACGGTTCATACGATATAGGCATTGCGTTTATAAAGAAAGCTGATGACGTATCCCAGGAGTTATGCGCCAGCGGCTCTGGACAATTTGCCTAAATACGGACGGAGGATGATTATGTCAGGCGATTATACCGGTAAAGAAAAAAGGGAATTTTTCAGGTACAGACACGAAAAAGCTGCAAGCTTTAAAGAGGTTTCAGGCAGCGACAACACCGTTTCAAACCTGGAAAAGGCCGTCACAAAAGACTTAAGCGCCTCGGGAATGCTTTTTACAAGCGAATATCCTCCACGCTTGTCGAGCATTATAGTCCTCGACGTAGACTACAGGACGAGCAGGCTGTGTGAAGAGATAGAAGGGCATGCGCTCATATTAAATAATAAGCTGCTCGGTAAAGTGGTAAGAATAGAAGATAACGATAACGGTTCATATGATATAGGTGTTGCTTTCATAAGAAAATCGGACGATCTACCGCAGGATATACTAACCCTTATAAAATAAGGAGGTGCTTGATGGATAAACGTGTGGCAGCTTCTGAAGGCCATATGAAAGCTTTTATCTATCTGACTGCAGCTATCGCGGCAATGGCCGGGCTTCTGTTTGGATATGATACAGGTGTAATATCCGGAGCAATATTATTCATAAAAGATCAGTTTACTTTAAATTCCCAGGCGGTAGAAAAAGTAGTGAGCGCGGTTCTTTTAGGCGCGGTAATAGGCGCAGCGCTAAGCGGTGCTTTGGCCGATCGTTTCGGACGGCGTAAAGTCATCATAGTCACTGCCGTACTTTTTGCGTTCGGAGCCATAGGAGCGGCGCTTGCAGCAAATGTGGCAATGATAATCGCTTTCAGGCTTATGATAGGTGTTGCCATAGGAGTCGCTTCTTACACTGCCCCGCTCTACATTTCCGAAATATCACCCCCGCAGGCAAGAGGCGCGCTCGTTTCGCTGAACCAGCTGATGATAACATGCGGCATCGTAGTCTCCTACCTCATGGACTATATACTTTCTAGCGGACAGAACGACTGGAGATGGATGTTCGGCTTAGGCGCTGTTCCGGCGATCATACTGATAATAGGAATGGCCGCTCTCTCGGAAAGCCCCAGGTGGCTCGTCAGTAAAAATCGTGATAAAGAAGCCCGCGAAGTTCTTTCACACGTAATGCCCAGCGAAGAGATAGATAAAGAGATAGCTGATATTCGCGGGTCTCTGACAATAAAAACCGGGCCGTGGAAAGAATTGCTCGAACCATGGGTAAGGCCTGCACTTATAGTAGGTATTGCCCTCGCCTTCTTTCAGCAGGTAACGGGCATTAATACGATAATATACTACGCACCCACGATATTTGAGTTTGCCGGATTCTCCTCCCACAAAGTTTCAATACTTGCAACCGTAGGCGTCGGTATAGTCAACGTGCTTATGACGCTGGTCGCAATATGGTTTATAGACAGACTTGGCAGGAAACCGCTTCTCTATATAGGCATGAGCGGCATGGCAATATCGCTCGGTATTCTCGGATTTGCTTTTCATATGCCGACACTGGCAGGATCTCTTAAACTGCTGACGATATTAAGCGTTATAGGCTATATTGCTTCATTCGCGATAAGCCTCGGGCCTATATTCTGGCTGATGATCGCTGAAATATATCCTCTGAATATCCGTGGAAGAGCCATGAGCTTGGCCACCGTAGCCAATTGGGGATTTAACATGATAGTCGCGGCCACATTCCTTACCATGACGGAAAAACTCGGTAAAGCAGGCGCATTCTGGTTCTACGGTATCGTCTGCGTCATAGGTATAGCGTTCTGCTATTTCTTCGTTCCTGAAACAAAGGGCCACACCCTCGAAAAGATCGAGGCCTATCTGCGATCAGGAAAACGTTTCGGCAAGCTGGGAGCCGAGGAAGGCGCTAAATGAAAAAACTTATTTTTTTCGTTTTAGTATCACTATGCGCACTGCCCGCTTACGCTGACAATAACGACGCATCAATAACTGCTGATCAATATTTTACTCCCGAGTTATGCCCTATATCTCACGTAAAGCCTCTGACGGGTAATTGGGAGGGCACCAGAACAGAACTGGCTAGAAAAGGTGTGACTTTCGAATCAAGTTATGTGATGGACTTTCTTGCCAATACCACCGGCGGAAAAATGCTGGGCGGAAGATATGACCATTCCATGGGTTGGGATGTAAATTTCGACCTTGAAAAATTTGCAAAACTTGAAGGCACACAGTTTCATATTTCAGGCTTGTGGCGCGCCGGACGAAATCTTTCTTCCGCTGTCATCGGAAATGCATTTGTCGTAAGCAGCATTTACGGTACAGAGCAGTTCAGGCTTATAGATTTATACCTGGAGAAAACGTTTCTGAATAAGAAAATAAATATTCGCATAGGAAGATTATCTGCCGGAGATGATTTCGCGTCTTCTCCGATATACTGGAATTTCGTCACCAATGCCATAGATGGAAATCCCATAACCATTCCTATAAACGTTTTCTTCCCGTGCTATCCCGCTGCAACCTGGGGAGTGAGAGCAAAATGCGATATAATGAAAAACGTGTATACAACTACGGGACTTTATAATGGCGACCCAGGAGTTCCAAGATTAGATATGTATGGACTGGATTTCTCTCTCAGATTAAAGAGAGGCCTTCTCTTCGCGCAGGAAATTGCCTATACGCCTAACGCTCCCACAACTTGTCCTGCCACAACTCTGCCCGGTCATTATAAGGCGGGGTTCTATTATCACGGCGGAACTTTCTTTGATCAATTTTCAGATGTCAATGGCGCATCCGCTGTAGTGACGGGTCTTCCCTCAAAGAAACATGTAGGGAATTACGGTGTATATCTGCATGCAGACCAGATGCTGTATCGCGAAAAAGGGTCTTATTGCGATGAAGGCTTAACATCCTTTGTCGTAGTAGCTCTTGCGCCGGAGGACATAAACCAGTTTCCGTTTTTTATCGACGGAGGTTTTGTCTATAAAGGTCTTGTGCCTACACGAAACCACGACATCTTGTCAGTCGGTTTTGCTTATGGAAAATACTCAAGCGATCTCGCGCATTCAGAACGCGATAACCGTGAAATTAATGGCTCGACAGACCCAATACAAAGCTATGAGCTTATCTTCGACTTTTCTTATAAAGTCGAAATAACTCCCTGGATGTTTTTGCAGCCGGACGCACAATATATAGTAAATCCCAGCGGCGGGCACAATATAGATAATGCCTTTGTTATAGGCACGCGTTTTGGTTTAAATTTTTAAATATAGCACATCTGCCCTATGCGAGCTTTGCTTATTAACCCATGGATCTATGATTTTGCGGCATACGATCTGTGGTCAAAGCCTATAGGTATATTAACGATAGCAGCGCACCTGAAAAATGCCGGCTGGGAAATAAGCTTCATAGACTGCCTCGATCGTTTCGACCCTGACCTCGAACACTATCTGGGCAAGCCTGCGCACACCACCCCATTCGGTAACGGCACTTATCATTCAGAGGAAATAGAAAAACCCGTAATATTTGAAAAATTACCGCGTAAATTTAAACGATACGGTTTCCCATTAAAATTTTTCCTTCAAAAATTAGATAAAGAAGTCCGCCCGGATATAATACTTGTCACCTCAGGCATGACTTATTGGTACCCCTCATACGCGGACACAATAAAAATACTGAAGAAAAGATTTCCCGATACACCTGTGGTGCTGGGAGGCATATACGCCAGCCTGTGTCATGAGCACGCCCAAAAATATTCCGGAGCGGATCTTGTTTACAAAGGAAGCGACATCGATAAGATGCTGCGTGAAATTTGCAGATTGTCAGGGGTGCGTCCCGTCGGTAATATTGTGCACAGCGGAAAACCCGTATGCCCCGACTACACCCTCTATCCCAGATTAAATTATGCAACCATAAGAACTTCAATAGGCTGTCCGTTCAGATGCACTTACTGCGGATGGCATCTTCTCGATAGATCCTATAGCCGGATGGATACCGGAAGCGTTGTGGCATATATTGAATATTTAAATAAAAAACTTTCAGTGAAAAATATTTCTTTTTATGACGACGCACTTCTTTACGAAGCCGATAGCCACATAATAAAAATAATGGAAGGCATTATTAAAAAAAATGTGGCTGCTAATTTTCACACACCGAACGGCCTGCACAACCGTTTTATGACAAGTGATATTGCGCGGCTCTTTAAGAAATGCGGTTTTGTGAAACCACGACTCGCCCTTGAAACAAGCTCAGACGTAAAGCAAAGAGAGACCGGATCAAAAACTACGAACGATGACTTTTTAAAAGCGATCGGCTGCTTAAGAGATGCCGGATATGGTTCGGGAGAGATAGGTGCATACATACTGATAGGCCTTCCCGGACAGCAAATAGCAGAGGTTGAAGAGACTATAAGGTTCGCCGCGGGACATAAAATAAGGATATTCCTGGAAGAATACTCACCCATACCCGGAACGGCGGATTATATTAAAAGCGGGATGCCTGAAAATGCCGATCCCCTCCTGCATAATAACAGCGCCTTCCCATTACATGACACTGCCCAGAGCCGTGAATACCAGCGCATTAAAGCGACTATTGTTACTCTTAATAAATGGCACTAAAATTTGACTTACTTATTTTTATAGTGTATCCTTATAGTAAAGGAGATGATATTATGAAAAACATTAAAATTTTGTCAATACTGATATTGATCATGTTTGCAGCTACGGCATGCTTTGCTGCGGAAACGGTGCGGCAGGCAAAAGTAATAAGCACTAAGGGCGATACAATGGTGAAAAAGGCCGGAGAATCGTCTTGGGTTGCCGCAAAAGTAGACATGACAGTCAATCAGGGCGACATGGTGAAAACCGGAAAATCCTCAAATGCCATACTTAATCTTGGTGGAGCAGGAAATGTAGAGGTCAAAGAGAATTCTCAGCTCTCCGTGGCCCAGCTCGTCCAGGATTCATCCACCGGCGACAAAAAGACCCTTCTGGATCTTGCCATGGGTGAGGTGTTTATAAAGGCCGAGAAGCTCCGCAGTAAGGAAGAAAAATTCGAGGTCAAAACACCTACTTCTATCGTTGGCGTGCGAGGAACAAAATTCAGCGTAAAGGTTGAAGCCGT
Organism: Candidatus Omnitrophota bacterium; assembly: GCA_041663425.1. Lineage (GTDB taxonomy): Bacteria > Omnitrophota > Gorgyraeia > 2-01-FULL-45-10 > 2-01-FULL-45-10 > FEN-1322. The sequence goes on along the minus strand of JBAYMS010000038.1, from coordinate 3,675 downwards.
TAAATAAGATTTATAAAAATTTTATTTAACTGATACAAACGCGGTTTTTACCTTCTTGCTTTGCCTTGTATAATGCTTTATCCGCTTTGGCGATAAGCTCTTCTTTGTCGCGCTCATTAGTGTATTCAACCACTCCCAGGCTTATGGTCGTGCTATACACTACGTTTTTAAATTTAAATTTTCTCTCTTCGACGGCACCGCGTATCTTCTCAGCGACTGCAGCCGCATCTTTCTCCCCCGCTCCGGTCAGCATTACTATAAATTCCTCACCTCCATAACGGGCAACTATATCTATCTGTCTGCACTTAGACTCTATTATCTTGGCAAACTCTTTTAATATCGTATCGCCCGCCGGGTGACCATGAGTATCGTTCAGATGTTTAAAGTTATCGACGTCACTCATTATCAGCGAAAGCTTACGGGCTTTATACATAGCCACGTTCCTGAATTCCGCTTCGAGGAGAAGATTGAAGTGACGGATGTTATAGAGGTTGGTCAAACCATCCCTTGTCGCCTGTTTAAACAATGAAGCACGTTCAAGAGAATGCAGCACCTGAGCATATAAAGACGAAATGCTGTATGACATGCCTATGGCTAAAAGCGGATAGAATGTAGGTAATGCTATACTAAAAAAGTTGAACATCAGTATGGAAAAAAACGCGTAGCCTATCATGCTAAGTGTGGCAAGCGCCATACCGCTTAAAAGACGCAAATTTGACAGATATAGCGTAACGATTATCGGGAGCAGTATTATCAGAAATATGGTATAGCCCTTCGGGGTATCACGGATAAATGAACCGCTCATAGCGCTGCTGGCCATCATGGCATTCACGCCGACGGCAGGATAAGCATTCTGAAGCGGTATAGGTTTTATATCAATAAGCCCCGCGGCGGTAAGACCCATGATACATATCTTGTCTTTAAATTCGTTCAGATCTATGATCGGCGGCTCGCCTCTTTTTATCAGAGAATAAGACTTTATTACATCCAGGTAGGAATAATGTTTAAACTCCTTACCCCACCTGGCTCGCCAGTTTATTATACATTGATTCTTATCATCAAGCGGTATCCTCATCGACCCGCCGCCCGGCAGCGGCGCTACAATCAAATGCCGATCTGGATAAAAAACTATATTATCACTATTTATTCCCGCAGCATCAAGACCGACCTTCATCCCCATCTGAAAAACACGTTTATCTTTATACGTTATTATAGGAGGGATCCTTCTCAGCACACCATCTACATCCGGGATCGCATTTATATGCCCCACAGCTTTAACATATTGGCTGAATAAAGGCAGCGGTCTGATAACAGAAGTTATGCCTTTGCCCTCGTAAAGATACGCAGCATCCTGCCACCTCAGATCAAACAATAATGGTAAATAAACGCTGCCGGATTGCCTTATCGCCTCTTCCATAGCAGTATCGTTTACGGTATCCTGCGGCTCTGTAAATAATACGTCAAATACTATGGCTTTTGGATTATATTCGGAGAGGGCTTTGATAAGAGTTGCGTGCCACATCCTGGGCCACGGCCAGCGGCCTATCGATTCCAAACTGTCCTCGGACATATCAATAAAAACTATCTCGCTGCCTATAGGATTAGAAGGACGCAGCATAAAACGATAGTCGAGAGTGAGAAGTTCAAGGCGTTCGAACACATCAAACTGATACAGTAAAATAACTATCGTCGATACCAGAAGCGCAAGCACCCAACTTATGCGATACCTGTGCTTAAACGTTCTGCTGAATATAAAATCACGGATATTTCTTATAAAAGCCAGTTTCATGCAAACCCCTATATCTTTAAATTATAAGTATATCATAAACAAATGCTTTTACAAGCCATACGGTTTTTTACTATAATGTATGTATGCATAATATCGCTAAAAATATAAACATAGATTGGCGTTGGGTTGTATCTCACGTATCGGTCAGGGAAAAGCTAAAAGATATGACAGAAGGTTCAACCAAAGAAGCTATTCTGGAGCAGCTGGAAAAAGCTCTTACTATAGCAAAGTCAAAAGCTGCTCCTTCAATAATAATGACAAAGAAGAATATAGTCCATTTTAACTCTTTGTCTTTTGAAGTTGAAGGCGGCGTAACCCTTTGCAGTAAAGAGCTCACTTCACATATAAAAGGAGCGGATGCCATTTATGCCTTCGCGGCTACAATAGGAAATGATATTGAAGAGGCTGCAACTTCCTATATGAATTCCGGTGATCACCTTCTCGGATATCTTTTGGACAGGATAGGTTCATTTGCAGTGGAATCATTGGCAAAAAATACTGAAGAGGCTTTAAGAAGCCTTATGACACAGAAGCATTTGAGCGTTTCAATGCGTTTCAGCCCCGGATATTGCGACTGGCCTATAGAGGAACAATTCAAACTTGCCAAAATAATAGACTTTTCAAAAGCGGGTATCACACTCACAAAAAACTGCATGATGCTGCCAAAGAAATCAATATCGGCAGTTGTAGGAATAGGGCCGGAGAGATTGTTTGCAAAAACAATATCCCCTTGTGCTCTTTGCAATATGAAAACCTGCGATTATCGTAGAAGAGATTAAACTGCGGCTTCTTTTTTGAGCAACGCTTCCCAATTTCTATCAGTCATAGCCTGTATTTCATCTAACAATGGTTTATTTTCAGGCTTCGAAAGATGTCTGAACCGGCTCTGAAGTTTCAACCACTCAGCTATAGGCTTCTTCTCTTTGGGCTTATAGGTAATGCGGTATTTTCCATCAAGCACTTCGTAAAGCGGCCATGCACATGTGTCAGCGGCAAGACGCCCCATCTCACATGTTAATTCCGGCGGATAACCCCAGCCAAGTCTGCACGGCTGAAATACGTTTATAAATTTCGGCCCTTCGATAGAAAGAGCTTTTTCAACTTTTGAGGTCAGGTCGCGCCAATTGCCGGCTATGGACTGAGCCGCATACGGAATGCCGTGTGCGATCATGATAGCGGTAAGGTCTTTACGATACTGCTCTTTACCCTTCTTAACTTTGCCGACCGGTGCCGTCGATGTGTCTGCGCCGTACGGAGTAGCTCCGGATCTCTGGACGCCTGTATTCATATAGGCTTCGTTATTGTAACAAACGTATAAAATATTGTGGCCGCGTTCCATGGCTCCGGACAATGACTGTAAACCGATGTCATATGTGCCGCCATCTCCGCCAAACGCGATAAAATTTATCTTTTTACTGATCTTGCCCTGACGGACAAAAGACTTATACATTGCTTCTACACCGCTTATCGTAGCGCCGGCGTTTTCAAAAGCACTGTGAAGGAACGGAAGGTTCCATGCTGTATACGGGAATATGGTCGATACTACTTCCAGGCATCCGGTAGCGCTTACCACTACGGTATCCGGACCTGCAGCCATCATTACCTGGCGTGCTATCATTACCGCACCGCAGCCAGCACAAGCGCGATGTCCGCCGGTGAACAACTCTTTCTGCTTTACTAACTCTTTTGGATTTGCCATTATTCTCTCACACCAAGGTATTGTATCTTTTCGACTGATTTGCCTTTCACGGCGCCAAGTAATTCGTTATATATACCTTCTATATCCTGTGTCCTGATCTCTCTGCCGCCCAGGCCGTAAATATAATTTACCAATGTTTTATTTAGCCCTTTATCAAATAACGCCGCCTTTACTTCCACACAAAGCG
>JBAYMS010000037.1:0-15551 GCA_041663425.1 Candidatus Omnitrophota bacterium | reverse complement strand
GAAACGCGCTAAAATATATCATAAAATACACGAGGCGATCTACACCGATCAGCCGTACCTATTTCTTTATTCGTCCGACATATTGCCGATAGTGAATTCACGTTTTCGCAATGTCGAAACATCGCCCATCGGCATCGGCTATAATTTTATAAAGTGGTATGTGCCGAAGAGCGAGCAGAGGTATAAGTAAAATTTATGCTTAGATATATAGCGAAAAGATCGATAGGGCTTATTCCGGTGTTTTTCGGGATCACGCTGATCTCATTCTTTGTCATACATCTTGCGCCGGGGAAACCGACGGATATCCAGACGAGCCTGAACCCTAAGGTATCGTATGAGGCTAGGGCGCGTCTTGAGAAATTATATGGCCTGGATAAGCCGGTCTACGTCCAGTATTTTAGTTGGCTTAAGCGTATTGTTATTTTTGACTTCGGACGTTCGTATGTTGACGACAGGCTGGTTTCAGAAAAGATAGCTGAGCGTATTCCTATAACGCTTCTCATAAATATATTGTCGATGATGCTGATCCTGGGGATAGGAATACCTCTGGGCATTTTGTCAGCTGTCCGGCGAGGATCGCTTCTGGATAAATCTACAACTGTGCTGACCTTTATAGGGTTCTCTATCCCTGAGTTCTGGGTCGCACTTCTTCTTATGAGCCTGTTCTCAATAACCCTCGGATGGCTGCCGATATCCGGGATAAAATCGCTCGATTTTGAGTATTATTCTCTTGGTGCAAAGATATTGGATGTTGCAAAACACCTTATCTTGCCTGTGGCGATTGCTGCATTCGGAAGCTTAGCCGGCATATCCAGGTATATGCGGACCGCAATGGTTGGGGTGATACATCAGGACTATATAAGGACTGCCCGCGCAAAAGGTTTGACGGAATCACAGGTAATATATAAACATGCGCTTAAGAATGCTATCCTGCCTGTGATAACTATTCTGGGGCTGTCTGTGCCGGGGTTAATAGGCGGGAGTGTAATATTTGAGTCGATATTTGCCATCCCTGGAATGGGCAGGTTATTTTATGAATCCGTAATGGCGCGCGACTATTCCACTATAATGGGCATCCTGACTATAGGTGCTTTTCTGACATTGCTGGGTAATTTACTTGCTGATATAGCGTATTCTTACGCCGATCCCAGAATAAGGGCGACGGAGGGCGAATGAGAAATTTCCTCAAAAATAAGATGGCTGTAGTTTCGGCCGGATTTATAATAATGATCCTGACGTTTGCTTTATTAGCACCTTTCATTGCCAGGCAGGATCCGTCGGCAATAGATACGAATCTGGTTTTAAGCGCTCCGTCCGCCGCGCATGTGTTCGGGACAGACACTCTCGGCCGCGATGTATTTTCGCGTATAGTTTATGGGTCGAGAATATCTCTTTCAATAAGTTTCATTGCGGTCGGCATATCAGTATTTGTTGGCTTGTTTTTCGGTTCTATAGCGGGGTATTATGGCGGCGGGATAGATTCCGTGATAATGCGGTTCGTTGATATCATGTTATGCTTCCCGACATTTTTTCTGATACTTGCAGTTATTGCAGTTCTCGAACCGTCGATCTTTAATATTATGGTAGTGATAGGCCTGACGAGCTGGATGGGTGTCGCGCGCCTTGTCAGGGCTGAGATACTGACTTTGAAAGAGCGTGACTTCGTTGCGGCCTCGCGCGTTATGGGGGCAAGCGATACATGGATAATAGTCCGTCACCTTATTCCGAATGCGATCGGTCCGGTTTTCGTCAGCGCTACGCTGGGTATCGGAGGAGCTATTCTTACAGAATCTGCCTTAAGCTTTTTAGGGATAGGCGTGCAGCCTCCTACGCCGAGCTGGGGCAATATCCTGATGGACGGTAAATCGACATTGGGAGTGGCATGGTGGCTTACTATATTTCCCGGATTATTCATACTGTTTACCGTATTGTCGTATAATTTGCTGAGCGAGGGACTGCGCGATATGCTGGAACCAAGACTGGAAGATAAATAAAAGATGCGCGAAAATATTTTAGAGATAAAAAACCTGAAAGTATATTTTAACGCATCGCAGCAGCCGGTTAAGGCTGTAGATGGCGTGAGCTTTGCGATAGAGAAGAATAAAGTCTTTGGTCTGGTCGGGGAGTCCGGGTCAGGCAAAACGCTCACAGCTTTATCTATACTTAAATTGATCCCGGAGGGCGGGTCTATAGTCGATGGCGAGATCCTTTTTAATGGTACCGATATTATAAAGATGGACGACAGATCTCTCAGGGGTTTGAGAGGTTCTAAAATAGCGATAGTTTTTCAGGATCCGTCATCAGCGTTAAATCCTGTGTTTACAATAGGCTCGCAGATAGTCGAAGCGATCTGCGTTCATCAGAATGTCGGCAAGGCGAAGGCTAAAGCCCGGGCGCTGGAATGCTTAAACCGTGTCCACATACCTGATCCGCAAAAAATATTTCACGACTATCCGCACCAGCTTTCCGGAGGGACGAAACAGCGTATCGGTATAGCTATGGCGCTTGTGAATTCTCCGGAATTATTGATACTTGATGAGCCTACGACGGCGCTCGACGTTACCATACAGGCTCAAATACTGGAACTTATGGAAGATGTTATAAAAAAAGAAAAACTATCTATACTTTTTATAAGTCATGACTTTGGGGTGATCGCAAGGATGTGTGATGAAGTTGGTGTTATGTGCAGGGGCAGAGTTGTCGAGAGCGGGGCTAAAGACGCCATCCTGCGTAGTCCGAAGGAAAGCTATACAATTTCACTTTTAGAATCGGTAAAGGCCTTGACATGAACATGGTAAGGTGCGATAATCTGACAAAATTTTTCCCGGTATTGCGCGGATATCTTAAGGAAAAAACCGGTGTGGTCAGGGCAGTCGATGGGGTATCTCTTGTAATACAAAAAGGCGAGACATTCGGCCTGGTAGGCGAATCGGCCAGCGGCAAGACGACGCTGGGTAAAATCATCCTCGGGATACTCAGGCAGGACTCAGGCACCGTCGAGATGTCCACGGAAAGACCGCAGGTTATATTCCAGGATCCGTATAATTCGCTCGATCCTAAGATGCGGGTGCGTGATATTATAGCAGAAGGGCTTGACGTCCGGAACGGTGGGCGGAAACTGCAGTCTGCAGAAAGCGTGGAGGATGCTCTTGGGCTGGTTGGTCTTCCGAAAAATGCCGCAGACAAATATCCTCACCAGTTTTCAGGCGGTGAGCGTCAGAGAATAGCGATAGCCAGGGCGGTCATTACGAAGCCCGAATTTATAGTTTGCGATGAACCTGTATCCAGTCTTGACGTGACGGTTCAGCTGCAGATATTGAAACTTTTAAAAACCATACAGAAGGAATTGGGGATCACATATTTATTTATAAGCCATGACTTAAGAGTGATAAGATATATGTGCAACAGGGTGGCGGTCATGAAGCAAGGTAAGATAGTGGAAGAAGCAGCGACTGAAGTTTTATATTCCAAACCATCGGATCCATATACTAAATTATTGCTTTCGTCTATCCTGAATATCTGATCTTCCGGTAATAAGACATGAAAAATAAAATAATACTCGTAATAATATTGTGTGCCGTGCTGTCGTCGCAGGTCTTTGCGACCGATATGGATGCGCCCAAACTTGCCAGGGACGACGACGCGTTTCTTGAGACTATACAGCGCCAGGCATTCGAATATTTCTGGGAAGAGGCTAACGCCGATACCGGTATAGTTTATGATGGGAATACCAGAAGGATGGGCGGCAGCATTGCTTCTGTTGGTTTTGCCATTTCAGCTATATGCGTGGCCGATTCGCGCGGGTGGATAAGCCATGAAGACGCTTACAGACGCGTTCTCGCTACTATGCAGAGTTTCCATAAAAATCCTGCCGATCCCCGCGACTTTTGTGTCGACGGCCATTGCGGCCTGTTTTTTCATTTTATAGATGCCGAAACAGGTGAATGGTTCAAGAATGCCGACTGCGTTTCTACGGCAGATACGGCAGACCTGATAGCCGGTATCATAACCTGCATGGAATATTTTAAAGGAACTGAAGTTGAGAGGCTGGGCGACGAAATAGTGCGCGCCTGCCAGTGGGACAGTTTTCTTAAAGACAATAAAGGTGCAGCACATAAATTTATCGCTATGGGATGTATACCGCCCGGCATGAAAAGTTCATGGAATAAAGAGTCGGGGTTCTTCGGCAGGTATTACGGATACATGGACAACTCTTTCCTTATTTATATGCTCGCCTTGGCGTCGCCTACTTATCCGATACCAGTTTCGAGCTGGTATGCCTGCCAGGCAACTTATAAGAGGCAGGTGTATGATGGTAAAAATGTGATAATTACAATGCCGCCTGGACTTGCGTTCCATTATTATCAGCACTGCTGGCTTGATCTGAGAAATAAGAAAGACCAGGTCGCTGATTATTTCAAAAATTCCCTATTGGCGGTTATTTCGCAGCAGGAATATTGCCGGACGTCTGAAAATTATAAAGACGGGCTGTGGGGATTGTCCTCATCATTATCGCCGCGTGGTTACGAAGCGATGGGTGCGCCGTTCGGGGACGCATACGATAACGGCACTATCACCCCGCACGCTATAGCCGGAGGTATGCCTTTCACTCCTAAAGAGTCGCTTGATACACTGAAATACCTTGCGGCATACCATGGCATTATGACTATGGGTAAGTATGGTTTTACCGACGCGTTCAACCAGAAAAAGAACTGGTCGGCGCGCGAATATCTCGGAATAGATCAGGGCGTTATAGTGCTTATGATAGAAAACTTCAGGACCGGGCTTATCTGGAAATATTTTATGAAGAACAAATATGTACAGGATGCTATGCGAAAAATAGGATTTGTCGGGATCGTAGAGGACTTTGAGGGCGATCAGGGCAAGTCCGCATATTCGTCGTATGGGGTTTTGGATGGCAATGCTGCGGTCAAAGTCTCGGAGTCCGTGTTCATGGAGGGCAGGAGGTCGCTTAAGCTTGATCTTGTGGACGCCAAAATAGTTAACCTAAAGATAGAGCCGGACCTTGAAGATTTTTCCAATTTCAAATATATATCGCTCTGGGCGAGAAATTCGCGGGATGTGAGGGTATGTGTGACGGACAATAAAGGCAGGTCTGCAGTCATAGATTGCAGTTCTTATCTTGACTCAGCGATGTGGAGAAGATATTTTTATAGTCTGGACAGGGCGGATGGTGTTAACCTTGGAAGCGTTTCAGATGTTACTGTGATGGTTATACCGGCAAGCGACAAGGCCGAGGATCCGGTATATCTTGACGGTATTGAATTGACATATGCTATGGTAAATTCAAATCCTCCGACACCCGGCAACATGCGCCTTTCGGCGCAGTATGATGCGTCGGTTGTCCAGGTTAGTTTCGATGCGTCGCATGGAGCGCATAGATACGACATAAGATATTCAACAAAGCCCATAGCATCACAATCCGATTTTGAAAAATGCCCGCCTTCCGACAAAGTATTTTTCGCAAGCGGCAATACCGGGGAAATGTTTTTTGTCCCGGCATCCGGAAGCGGCAAGTATTACGTTGCTGTTCAGGCCATCGATAGTATGGGGCAGCGGTCAAAAACGGAGTCTGCCGGCCCTGTAATTGTAAAAGGCCAGAATCCTTATAAGGTAATTGATGATTTTGAGAGGGCAGCGCTTAATTCCGACGCAGCAGTTTATCCCTTCAGAAAAGGATATACATTATCTACGACTGCTGAGCGTGCATCTCACGGTAAAAGATCGCTAAAGGCAGAATTTCACAAGGTTCCGTCAGACCCATGGGATTATGTGGCCATTGAGTTCAGGAAGCCCCTAGATGTCCGCCCCTTCAAATATCTGAAAGTTGATGTGTTTGGCGAAGATACCGTAATGGCAAAATTGTATAACACAAAAGAGATGCAGGAGGAGATAGGCGTCCTAAGGCCGTTGAAAAAAGGCGTTTGGAACGAGCTTGTTTTTGATATTGAGACGATGCCGGGTGAAAAGATCGACAAGTCCTCCGTCGCGAAGCTTCTTCTCTTCGTAGCCCCGGGGCGAAGTTCCTCCGGGACGATGTATATTGACAATATCCGCCTCGAAAATTAATCCAGAAAAGACCTTGAAGACGTAGTTTTTTCATACTATAATCGTATCCTTAATTTATGAACACGCGCGATAAGATCAAGAAGGTAATGGCTGCCCTGATAGAGACTTACGGCCGTCCGGTGAAATTTGAGAAAGACGATCCGGTCGATGTTCTTATCCGTACGGTTCTTTCGCAGAATACCACTGACAAAAATTCATTGAAAGCTTTTGCGCAGCTGAAAGCTGAGTTCAAATCATGGGATGAAGTACTCTCATCGCCCCTGAGAAAGATCTCGGGTGCTATAAAGCATGCCGGGCTGGCAAATATCAAAGCGGGACGCATTAAAGATATTCTTGCTGAGATAAAAAAGCGCGAGGACAGGATAACTCTTTCGTTCCTCAATATTTTTACAGTAAAAGACGGTCTTGAATATCTGCAATCGTTAAAAGGGGTAGGTCCGAAGACCGCAGCATGTGTTCTATTGTTCAGTTTCGATAAGAGCGTAATGCCTGTTGATACCCATATTTTCAGGGTAACGAAACGGTTAGGCCTGATAGGCGGGAAAACTGATATAAAAGAGGCGCATAAAATTTTAACAGAAATTGTTCCAAAGCACTTGATATACGAATTCCATTTAGGTATAATAGAACACGGTCGCAGGACGTGTAAGGCGCAAACCCCACATTGCGGGGTTTGTTGTGTTTATGGCCTATGCGATTTTAAAAAGAATGCCTCGGTCGGAGACCTCGGCACTTAGCCGACAATATGGCTGAATAAACTTGGAAATAAAATGATACGAAAAGCTAAGGTTACAGACGTTAAAGCGATACAGAAGCTGATAAATTATCACGCCAAACGCGATAAGATGCTTCCCCGATCCCTCAATGAACTGTATGAAAACATAAGAGATTTTTTTGTCTATACGGAAGGCTCGAAAATCTACGGATGCTGTGCCCTGCATATTGACTGGGAAGATCTTTCCGAGATAAAATCGCTTGCCGTAGCGGCCCCCAGATCTGGTAAGGGCATTGGCAGGAAATTATTGGATGAATGCATGAAAGAGGCCAAGACGCTTAAGCTTAAGAAAGTCTTTGCTCTTACATATGTGCCCGGTTTCTTCGGGCAGTTCGGATTTAAGGTTATAGATAAAGAAGAGCTTCCGCACAAGATATGGAGCGAGTGCATTAAATGTGTCTATTTCCCCAAGTGTAAGGAAATAGCAGTAATGAAGGAGCTGTGATCAATGGGTTATACGATAACTGAGAAGATATTGTTAAAACACTCGAAGGCAAAAGAGGTCCATCCTGGGCAGTTCATCGATGCTAAAGTCGATCTTTGCCTGGGCAATGATATAACGGCACCATTCGCCATCGAGGAATTTGAAAGACTTGGAGCCAAGAAAGTTTTCGATAAGAAAAAAGTTGTGCTGGTTCCGGACCATTTTGCGCCTGCAAAAGATATGAAGAGCGCGAATCAGTGCAAGGTGCTGGCGGGATTTGCAAAAAAATACGACGTAAAACATTATTTCGAAATAGGCAGGATGGGTGTTGAGCATGCGCTGCTTCCCGAGATGGGACTGGTATTGCCGGGAGATCTCGTAATAGGCGCAGATTCACATACATGTACTTACGGTGCCTTAGGAGCTTTCTCAAGCGGTGTTGGTTCAACGGATCTTGCTGCGGCGATGGTTACCGGTGAGTGCTGGCTTAAGGTGCCGGAGTCGATGAAATTTATTTATTTCGGGAAACTTAATAAATGGGTCGGCGGGAAAGACCTCATCCTTCATACTATAGGCGATATAGGGGTTGACGGTGCAAGATATCAGGCGATGGAATTCTGCGGAGAAGTGATCGAGAACTTACCGATGGATGACCGCCTGAGCATGTGCAACATGGCTATAGAGGCCGGCGGCAAGAATGGTATAATAGCGCCGGACAAGATCACCGCCCAGTATCTGAGATCGATAAAGAATAAAGCCCGTCCGGGGATGGGTAAGATATATACGAGCGATGCGGATGCGAAATATTCGGCTATAAAGGAATATGACGTCAGGAAAATAAAAGAGCCGGTCGTTTCCTGTCCGAATCTTCCGAGCAATACAAAGCCGGTCGGTGCTTTAAAGAATGTATCTGTTGATCAGGTCGTGATAGGTTCATGCACGAACGGCAGGATCTCCGATATGAGGATAGCTGCGAAAATGCTTCGCGGCAAAAAAGTGAAAGCGGGAGTGCGGTTGATAGTGATACCGGCTACTCAGAAAATATATTTGGAATGCGTGAACGAGGGGCTGGCCAAGATATTCGTCGAAGCCGGCGGAGTGTTTTCGACGCCTACTTGCGGGCCGTGCCTGGGCGGGCATATGGGTATTCTCGCCGAGGGTGAGGTCGCCATTGCGACGACGAACAGGAATTTCGTCGGACGCATGGGGCATCCGAATAGCGGCGTCTATTTGTCGAATCCTGCGGTAGCAGCGGCAACGGCCGTTACCGGTAAAATTACGCATCCGGAAGAGGTGATGTAACATGATATATAAAGGACAAGTGCATAAATTTGGCACAGATATAAATACCGACGATATAATCGCCGCGAAGTACCTGAACACTACAGACAAAAAAGAGCTTGCCAGTCATTGCATGGAGCATATTGACAAGGATTTTATGGCGAAAGTCCATGAGGGTGATATCATGGTAGCAGGAAGGAACTTCGGCTGTGGTTCGTCGAGAGAGCATGCACCGATAGCCATTAAGGCTGCCGGCATATCCTGCGTAATCGCGGAGAGCTTTGCCAGGATATTTTTCAGGAATAGTATAAATATCGGCCTTCCTATAATAGAATCTAAGGAGGCTTCTGAGCGTATAAGGGCAAAAGATCTTGTCGAGGTCGACACGTCTAAAGGTATAATAAAAAATTTGTCTAGAAAAGAAGAATATAAAATAGAGAAGTATCCGCCGTTTATGCAGAAGATATTCTCGTCGGGCGGATTGATCGAATCTTTAAAGAGAAAAGGAAAATAATAAAATGGCATCGAAAAATTATAAGATAGCGGTTATCGGTGGAGATGGAACAGGACCTGAGGTAGTGGCTGAAGGTTTAAAAGTTATGAAGGCAGCTTCCGAGAAATTCGGATTTAAATATAGCCTCGAGATGTTTGATTACGGCGGCGCGAGATATTTAAAGACCGGAAAGACAATTACAGATGAAGAACTTGCTAACCTTAAGAAATTTGACGCGATATTTTTAGGCGCTATAGGTCATCCTGATGTAAAGCCGGGCATACTTGAGCAGGGAATTTTGCTTAAGACCAGGTTCGGTCTTGACCAGTATATAAATTTAAGGCCTGTAAAATTGTATAATTCGGCTTATTGTCCATTGAAAGACAAAAAGCCTGAGGATATCGATTTTGTCGTTGTGCGTGAAAATTCTGAAGGTCTTTATAAGGGCATGGGAGAGTTTCAGAATAAAGGCAAGAAAGACGAAGTAGCGATACAGATATCCTACAATACAAGGAAAGGCGTCGAACGCTGTATCCGTTATGCGTTTGAGCTTGCGCAAAAACGCAACAAACGCAAAAAGCTTACACTCTGCGGAAAAACTAACGTTCTTACTTTTGCGTGGGATCTGTGGCAGAGGACTTTTGACGAAGTGAAGAAAGATTATCCGGATGTTCAGACTGATTACGCGCACGTTGACGCGACGACCATGTGGTTTGTAAAAAATCCGGAATGGTTTGATGTTATCGTTACAGATAATCTTTTCGGCGACATTATAACCGACCTGGGTGCTATGATACAGGGCGGTATGGGTATCGCTGCCGGAGGCAATATTAACCCCGAAGGTGTATCGATGTTCGAGCCTATCGGCGGTTCTGCTCCTAAATATACCGGTAAGCATGTGATTAATCCTTTGGCGGCTATCTGTGCTGCAGGAATGCTTCTCGACAATGTCGGCGAAGCTCAGGCGGCGAAGGCGATAGAAGCGGCTGTAATAAAAATAGCCAATACTAAAATGAAAAGCCTGGCAGCAGGCAAGATGGGATATTCGACGGAAGAGGTCGGCGATCTTGTGGTGGAGAATCTTTAATATGTCGAAGAAATACAATGTGGCGGTAATGGGCGCGACAGGCGCTGTAGGTAACTGTTTCCTGAAGATACTAGAAGAGCGTAAATTTCCTATAAATAACCTGAAACTTCTGGCATCAGAACGTTCAAAGGGTAAGTCCATGAAGTTTATGGGCAAAGAATATCCTATTGAAGTCCTGACCCATAATTCCTTCGAGGGTATAGATATTGTTCTGGCTAGCGCGGGAGCATCACGTAGTTTGGAGTTCTTACCGAGCGCTGTAAAAGCCGGTGCGGTTTGTATAGACAATTCCAGCGCTTTCAGGATGGACAAGGAAGTGCCTCTGGTAGTTCCTGAGGTAAATCCGCAGGATATTAAAAAACATAAAGGCATCATTGCAAATCCAAACTGCTCGACCATTCAGATGGTCGTAGCTCTTCAGCCTATACATAAAAAAGCCAAGATAAAGAGAATAGTCGTTACTACTTTCCAGTCTGTTTCGGGCGGCGGGCAGAAAAAGATAAATGAACTGCGCGAGCAGACAGGTCTGTGGCTTGCTAATAAGCCATTTAAACCTACGGAATTCCCGTATCAGATAGCTTTCAATTTATTGCCGCAGATCGACGTGTTCATGGATAACGATTACACTAAGGAAGAGATGAAGATGGTTCATGAGACGCGAAAGATCATGGGTGATAATTCTATCCAGGTCAATGCCACCTGCGTCAGGGTGCCTGTATTTTACGCCCATTCTGAAAGCGTGAATATCGAGACCGAAAAATATATAAGCGCTAATGAAGCCAGAGAGCTTCTTCTGAACGCGCCGGGCGTAAAACTCGTAGACGATCCGCAGAAGAAAATTTACCCGATGCCTATAGACGCTGAAGGCAGAGACGCTACGTTGGTTGGCAGGATCAGGCAGGATGAGTCGATAAAGAACGGCTTGTCTATGTGGGTCGTTGCTGACAATATCCGTAAGGGTGCCGCGCTTAACGCGATCCAGATCGCGGAACTGCTATAAAATTTTCCGATCCAATATTAGGTTGTGATATGTCAAAGTGGTTCGCAAGGACGCGTGATTTTTAACCATGTAAAAAATCACGCTCTGTAAAATTGTCCGGACCCTGCCGGCCAATTTTAAAGCATTGCTCACCACTTTGCCACATCATATCTAAAGAGCGATTCGAAATTTTTACGTTCTCTTGGTAAGGAATTCCCTTAGGGATTCGTGCCGAGCGGGGCGTTAAAATTTCGAGGCAGCGTACGAGAAATTTTACCGAGCAAAATTTTCACATGGCTGAAAAATTTTGCGTCCCCGCGAGGTACAATCCCGAAAGGGAATTCCTTCTGGGAGCCATAAAAAATTCAAAGAGATCCTATGCGCAACATTAAACTCACAGTCCGCTATGACGGCACGAATTACTCAGGATGGCAGTCGCAGAAGAATGGCCTGGCTATTCAGGATGTTATCCAGAAGGTGATAAAGACGATAACCGGCGAATGTGTCAACCTGGTAGGCTCAGGCAGGACCGACGCCGGAGTCCACGCCGAGGCTCAGCCGGCAAATTTTAAGACGAGATCGGACATCCCCATCAATAAGCTGCAGATGGCCCTCAATCGCATGCTGCCCAGAGATATAGCGATAACGCATATAGAGGAAGTCAGTCCAAAATTCAATGCTCAAAAGAGCGCAAAATCCAAGCTATACAGATACACGATAATGAATAATGATTATATGGATCCGCTCATAAGGCATTTTGCCGCGAAGTGTTTTTTTAAGCTCGACATCGATCTTATGCGTAAGGCTGCCAAAGATATTGTCGGCCGGCATGATTTCAGGGCATTCAAGGCTGTAGATGGCGAAAAGAGGAATTCTGTCCGGACGGTAAAGAGCATTAAAATAAAAAAAGACGGCGATCTGGTGTATGTTGAGATAGAGGCTAACGGTTTCTTGTATAATATGGCCAGAAATATAGTAGGTACGCTTGTTGAGGTTGGCCGTGGTAAGTTTGAAGCCGAACAGGTAAAAGCTATAATAAGGAAGCGCGACAGGAAGTTTTGCGGGCCTACTATGCCGGCAAAAGGTTTGTGTATGATAAAGGTGAAATACTAAATGAAAAAATATACTACGATAGCTTTCGATATGGGCAATACAGTGATCCGGTTTGATCATAATATTTCCGCTGAAAAAATTGCTAGGCTTTCCGAACTTAAACATAAAGAAATCTACGATATGTTTTTTGAATCAGACATTACGATAGCTTTTGAAAAAGGCGAGATATCGACGTATGAGTTTCATGAAAAGGCTTGTCGGCGGCTTGGTGTAGATGTTCCATATGAAAAGTTTATCGAAATATGGAATGACATATTCTGGGAGGACGAGGGTAGCTGTGAGATTGTTCGTGAGCTTAAAGGAAAATATAGGCTTATACTTTTATCCAATGTGAACCGCTTGCATTTTGAATATATTGAAAAGAAGTTTGATATCATAAAAGAATTTGACGAACTCGTTCTTTCATATGTTGTTGGAGCTATGAAGCCGGATAAAAAGATATATGACGATGTGGTTCGTCGGGTAGACGGTGATAGGGATGGCATATTGTATATTGACGACCGTGCGGATCTTGTAAAAGCTGCCTCTGAGCTTGGTATAGATTCGGTAAGATTTGAAACTGCAGAAAAACTTCGCGATATGTTAAGATTTAAAAAAGTTATTTGACAATTCCTACGCTTGTAGTATACTTACCATAAATATTAACAATCAGAAAAGCTAGAATAAAATGCTTGGCGGCTTAATTGCCAGGCATTTTTTATTTAATAAAACTTTTTAAAAATAAAATTCCAAAAGGAGACAGCGGAAATGAAAATAAGAAACAGTCTGATGATGAAAATAATCACTATTGTTGTGGTGTGTGCATTCCTGATCAATGATTTGGCCTATGGCCTTGGTACTGCGCCTGGTTCATCCCAAGAAGGTACAGTAGCTGAAGCATATGCTATTGGACAGAAACTATTTGCCGCTAATATCGGCCCCGGAGCCAGAGATTTAACAAATGCGCTGGATTCCGTAGATATTGAAAAACCCAGTTTTATTGGTTCCGCTCCTAATATGATGCAGGCTCGTAACTTTAGGCGTGCCGATTATAATAATACTCCTAAAGAATGGTCGAAAAATAAAGTAAATATAGAATTACTAAAAAGCAAAGACTTGATATCCGCCCTGAGGTCTTTTAGGAAAAACGCCGCTGGTATAAACGGAAACGCATTGTCTATCGAGGAAGGATATTTTACAGTAGATGAAGAACGTGGTGAATTGCCTATAGCAAGAATAGAGGTTTCCGCTGGGCACAGGACTAGGATCGTAGTTCATACCAAGTTTGTGCAAATGTGGAACGATTTGCTGAAAAACGATATATGGTTTGATTATACTTTTGAAGACGGCGAAACCAGGACTGTTAGCTTGGCATGGGCTGTGTTTTACCGTTTGGCTAAGCATGAAATGTCAGAAAGTCAGGAAGAGTGGAAGCTTCCCAAAAGCGGCGGACATATTAATGGGATGGGCGACCTATTTTATATTTATGGAGATGAGTTTGACGCGAATTTTATAGGCGGAAGATATGGCATACTTAATGACGGTATGTGGGCTTGGTTTTTAGGGTCTTATTGTTTTAACGATAATACGAGATTTAACAATTATACTCTGAGAAAAAGGCTTAATTGGTTTTTTCATAGTATCGAAGCAAAGAAAATGAACCTTAATGAAGAATTCCCAAACATTATGTGGGAGGGGATCAATCCTGGAAGAGCGCTTGCCATTAAGATAGCGCTTAATATAAACCAGGCTTATTTTTCTAGGAAAGGTGTGAGCGTTCCGAAGTTTACCGCAGCGCAGAATTTTGTGGATGCCTATAACCGCAGAACATCTAATATTCCCAGGACTATATACGCCACTGGGAGAGATGAGGATAGCCAGGATGCGAAAAAAGCGCCCGGCGTTTCGGAAGAGCGCGCACCGTCGAATATTGTAGCAGGCCTTAACTCTGATGTGGATGTGTCGGGTAAAGTTCGGCCAAGCGTTTTAACCGAAGAGGTGATGGCCGAAATAGAAAAAGCTTATCGTGATTCTAAAATAAGCGATTCAAAGAGAAAGTACCTGGTCGATTTATGGGAAAGAAAAATTAAAGGCTTTTCTGAGGACAGACCAGTCAGTGTATCGGCGGTTATGTTTACTATTAATTTTTTTGAAAAACAGAAAGAGCCGTTGAGTCATTCTGTAGCCGCTTCGATAGCTACCCCAGTTGTAATTGGTGCTCTGCTTAATATTGCGCATCCTCCTGTTTGGGTTGCAGTAGGCATAATGACGTTCTTGCTGACGGGTGTGGTTTTTACCATATGGCTTTATACTATTGATAGCCGTGAGCGTGATGGAGTCGCAACTTTAATGGGGTATCTTGGTTCGATCCGCAGTAGGCTGGAACAGAAGGCTGGGATGGAATATCCGCAGTCTATTGTGAACTCGCAAGCCGCAAAACGCGGCGTAAGTGGCTCGGAAAACGTACCCGACGCTTCTAAAGAGCGCACGCCGTCTGCCGCTAAAATATACGGCGATGATGGCACTACGTTAAATGCCGCTATGGCAGACGCTGGCAGGATCGTAGGTAACCCGCTTACTATGGCATCTACCAAAAGCGCAAGATTCATGCCCAGCGAAAACACTCAGTACGGCCACCATGGCTCGGCCAGAGATATATTGGATATACTTGAGGCTGCAAGAATAGCAATAGTTGGTGTTTATTGGGGGCAGGCCAAAGATGATGCGAGCAATACAGTCCTCACTGCTAGTAGAATAGCCGAGAGGGGCGAGTCTATAGAAAATATCCTGAAGCCATTAATTTCGCGCATTGAAATATTCGAGAAGGATATAAATTCAGACCGGCTAACTCAAGGTGAGAAGGATTGGACGAGTGTTCACATGAGTATTTTGCAGGATGCTGTACAAAAGATCCAAGTTATAAGCAAACCGCGCGGCTCTGATAATCTTATGAATAAATCGGAGAAAGACGTGCAGGCGGCAGAGGGCGAGGCTCGCAAATCGACTTTCGTTGAAATAAAAGAGCGTGTAACAGCTACTAAGGCAATCGGCGAGCGTACCGAAGATAGCATAACTGCGGCTCAGGAAAGAGATGCTATGGATTCAGCCATGGTGCGAGGAGCAGATACGTCATCGTCGCTGCAGGAATCGCAGTCTCGCGGCAAGTTCATAGTTCTGGGAGGGGATTCCTCTGATTCTCAGGGCGAATTTGAGCGCGGCCTTAAAGACTTTATCAGAACTGCAATGGCATCGGACGATGCTTCTATACAGCGTGGAGCAGTCAACAGCTTATTGCATGCCGTACAGGAATATGGTGAAGCGGATGTGTCT
>JBAYMS010000036.1:0-16031 GCA_041663425.1 Candidatus Omnitrophota bacterium | reverse complement strand
TCCGTCCTCGCCGTCTTTTAAAGTTCCGTCTGAGTTGAATTCATCCTCGGCTATGGACTTGGCCGCATATGTTACGCTGACTTTAAGAGCGTCTTCTTTGGTAGCGCCGGAGGCTCCTGTTAACACCCCATCAGCGTCGTAAAGCATTACTGTGTATGAAGTTATATCACCTTTTGAGTTATATTTTATCGTATAACTTGCAACTTCTTCCCCTTTAAGACGATATTGTGTGTCATAAAACGTAACTGAAGTCTTCACGCCATTGGCAAGCTCTTCATCACTTATCTTTCCATCACCATCGGTGTCCAGATTGCCTTTGTAAGTCGTTACTGTCGTAAGACATTCGCGATAGTTTGCATCTTCGGCCCTATTCCCATTTTCATAAAAGTATACTGTTGTTGATGTTACGTCTCCTGCGCTATTGTAGGTGACTCGATAATCGGCCATCTCTTCCCCAGCCAATCTATGAGTATCGTCATAGACAAGCATCGAAGTCTTTATAGCGCTTGCAAGCTCCTCATCTGAAAGAGCTCCATCACCGTTGCTATCAGGATCTCCCCTAAAAGTAATTTGCTTGGACTGAGAATATCTATAATCTTGCTCAGAAGTTTCAGTAGCGCGTTTTCCGTCAATATAATAATAAACTGTAGTGCTTGTTACGCTTTGCTCACCTGTCTTTTTATTCGTATAATAGTTTTTGGTATAATCTGCAATTTCTTTGTCTTTTTCGCCAGAAAAGACCGTTTTTTGCGCTAAATCGCCAGAGCCTTCCGTTTCTGAGTCTGTATCATACAGTAGTGCTTCTTTCAGAGTATCGTTAACGTATGTAAAGTCACGTCTATTTGTTATTTTGCCATCTTTATCATAAAAAATGGTCATTTTTATATGATTGCTGTCATCAGAGCCTTCATAAAGACTCTTTTCAACAAGCCTATCGCTACCTGACGAAGTATCATATTTACGTGTTTCTGAGATATTGTCACCAGAATATGTATAATCTATGCGATATTTTGCTTGATAAGTACCATCTTCCCTCAGCGCATACCCTGTATAGACCTCTTTGATCTTTTTATCATCGCCGGTGCCTTCATAGATAACTTTCATGATCATACGCGAGGTTTCACCGCTTACCTCACCCGTGCCTAGCCAATAAGAAACACCATTTTCATCCTCTTTTTTCTCAGCATTTGCCATTAATTCATCAATATTCATCTTGGTGATATCGTATTTACCGACTTGGTTCCATGAATCTTCCGGCAAGCTAAGTTCGTGGGGATTTTCTATGTCATCTGGCTCTTCCAGGGTATAATCAGCATCCTCTTCTTCGATCGTACTTCCGCTGCCCATACCTGCTCCGCCCTGCTTTTTCTTAAGATCGACCTCTTCATCTCTGCGCTTAGGGGGATTACGAAGCATCCATGACAAATCCTCAGCAGCCTGCTTCTGTCCGACGATCTCTTCGTGTTTTGCCTGCTGTTCCTGGACATATCCTGGGGCAAATGAGCCCGATTGTGCCCTATCCCGGTTGGAAGGTAGTAGTTTTTGAGCTATAGATTGCTTTTGATTATAGTTTAATACATCGTAATTAGTAACATTAGAGTCTTTAGGAGGGGGTAGGCGCTGTGTACTCTCTGCGGCGGGCTTGCCAAATGTGTAGAATAGGTCCGCGGACCAGGCTATATCATACCATAAAAAGGTTATAACCAGGAGGCTCGCGATAGCTTTAAGCCATATCCTATTGTTTGGTTCCCGCCATTCTATCATTTCTCTTAACCTTTTTTAAAACTTTTTTTAAATTTAAATTATGTGGGTCAAAAAAACAGCTGTTTAACAGACAGCTCTGCCAATGAAACACTTAGGGACACTTACAGTATAATATATATCATATAATATGCTCAGCGTCAAGGGTAAATATTTAACTTTTTTATATCTTAAATTTGGCTACAAATCATTTTATTTCAAGTATTTACATATGCCACTATTGACACCTAAACGAATTTATGGTAATTTTGTATTTATGTTACCAACCATAACGATTTTCGGAAAACTTTTTTTTAGTTACCAGCTCGCAATAGTAATTGGCTCTATCATATCTCTGGCCCTTATGCTATACCTGAAACCCCGCGATTTTATTTTAAGCAGGCTATCACTGCTTGGGCTTGGCGTAGTTTTATTTATCGCAGGATTTGCTGGCGGCCGGGCACTGTTCCTGCTTTTACATCTGGGCCGCCATTTTACATTTTCGGATATAATATCTTTTAATGGCGGCTACGCATATTTTGGAACACTCGCATTTCATATTATAACTCTTTTTACGTTTTGTGCAATAACAAGAAAAAGTTTTTTGAAATTGATGGATTATGTAATACCTTTTATGCTTTTAGCTCAGGCATTTGTACGCATAGGATGTTTCATGGCAGGGTGTTGTTACGGAAAACCATGTAACCCGCCTTTTGGTTTCGTTTTTAAAACTCATGGCAATTTACTTCGTTATCCCACTCAGCTTTATGAATGCATTATACTTCTGACTATATTTTTTATCGGCAGAATAATTTATGAAAAAAATAAAGATACGCCCGGGAAAATACTTTTCTTATCACTATTCCTATATGGTGTGGGCAGATTCTTCAATGAATTTCTCAGAGTGGATAGCGCAACGGTGTTTATGCAGATAACGGTAGCGCAGATCACATCTCTGTCTCTAGCCATAGCTTCTACTATAGGAATGATTTTTGTTTTAAATACTAAGAAAAAGATTTAATAAAATGCAGGAAAAATTTTCATTTCCCCGTTACGGTAAATACACAGAGCTGCTCGCCGACTTATTCAGAAATCTCGGTGCCGACGTAATCACGCCGCCACAGATAACCAAACGCACCATGGAGCTGGGAACCAAATACTCACCCAGCGATATATGTTATCCATTTAAAATAACTCTCGGCACCATGATAGAGGCTGTGGAGCAGGGGGCCGGTCTTATAGCGATCGCAAACTCCGACGGGTGGTGCATTTTAAGATGCTACTCTGTCGTTCAGGAACAGATAATGAAAGATCTTGGATACAAGTTTGAAATGTGTCCTATCAACATCCGCAAACCCATAAAATTTTTCCGCGACATGAAACGCATATGCCCGGGCTTGTCTACAATAAAACTCATAAAAGAGGTTATACGATTTTTTAAAAAAGTACGTGAGCTCGATGAAGCTGAAAAAAATATAAATAAAAATGCTCCTATTAAAATAGGTATCATAGGTGAAGTCTATGTCTGCAATGAAAATATCCTTAATATGGATCTCGTCGGCAGATTGCAACGCATGGGTATTTTTGTGGACAGGTGGCTTTGTCTGTCAACCAACTTATCCATGCTATTGCAGGATATGCTGGGAATGACAAATATAACAAAATTCGGCAAGATCGCAAAAAAATATTTCCCGCAAAGGATCGGAGGACATGCAAACGAAAACCTTATAAAATTAATCAGTTACGCCGAAAAAAAATACGATGGTGTAATTATGCTGAAACCTTTTGCGTGTAATCCGGAAACCGCCATAGAACCTATTGTAGAAAAAATAGGACGCGACTACAACATGCCGATCTTATGTTTGAGCATAGATGAAGCTACTTTGGAAACGCATTTTCAAACACGAATAGAATCTTTTGTTGATATTTTAAAAATGAGCAAAGGGGAGAGATGAAATTCTTTTTAGGTGTAGATATAGGTTCGGTCTCTGTAAAAATGGCAGTCATTGATGAAAATAAAAATCTGTGTGCCAGTGTTTATATGGACACTTCCGGCGCGCCTATAAAAGCCCTGCAAAATGCGCTCAGAGAGATATCTGAACAGGCGTCGAGACAGGGATTTGTCATAAATGCCGTCGGAATAACAGGCAGCGGCAGAAAAATCGCGGCCTCTCTTATAGGTGCAGATCTTATTAAAAACGAGGTAACAGCCCAGACCGTAGCAGCCCTGCATTACGCCCCGGATGTTTCCTCTATTATTGAAATAGGCGGGCAGGATTCAAAAGTGATATTCCTTAAAAATGGTATACCCATATGGTACAACCTCAATACGTTATGCGCCGCCGGGACAGGTTCGTTCCTGTCTTCCCAGGCAAACCGGCTGAAAATTTCCATAGACGAGTTCGGTGAATACGCATCACGTTCTACCATGAAAGTAAATATCGCGGCAAAGTGTACTGTTTTTTCCGAAAGCGACATGATCCATAAAGCAGCTATGGGATGTAAAAAAGAGGATATAATAAACGGTCTATGCGAAGGCCTTGTAAGAAATTTTATAAATAACGTTTCCAAGAACAGGCTAATGCTCAGCCCCGTAATCTTCGTCGGGGGAGTGGCAGCAAATCGCGGTGTAGTCCATGCCTTCGAGAGGGAGCTGAAACAAAAGGTCAGAGTACCTAAAGAACACAAGATCACCGGCTGTGTAGGAGCAGCCATACTGGTATCGCGTGAAAATATAGAAAAAACGAAATTTAAAGGATTTGCAATTGCAGATCACAATATTAAAACAGAATTTTTTATATGCGGCGACTGCCCCAACCAGTGCGACGTTACTAAAATTATATCAAACGATATTCCTGCAGGACACATCGGTTCAAGGTGTGAAAAATATAAGTAAAACTATTATAGTATTTTTTTACGCTTCCATTTTGACTGTACCCACACGCCTATATCTTCAGAAATTATATACGCGTTCGGCACTATCAGAAGTGTTAATATGGTAGAAGAGGTAAGTCCTCCGATAACTGTGATCGCCAGGGGACTCCAGAGGTTAG
Source organism: Candidatus Omnitrophota bacterium (assembly GCA_041663425.1). Taxonomy (GTDB): domain Bacteria; phylum Omnitrophota; class Gorgyraeia; order 2-01-FULL-45-10; family 2-01-FULL-45-10; genus FEN-1322. Next base: position 11,238 of record JBAYMS010000036.1, on the reverse strand, counting down.
AACCTTCCTGAGTACTTATAGCCATAGGCAAAAGGCCTAAAAGCGTTGTTAAGGTTGTCATGATTATCGGCCTTAACCTGTCACGCGACGCGATCATGATCGCCTTCACACTTTTAATATTTTTTTTCCGCAAAGTATTTGCATGATCTATTAAAAGTATCGAATTGTTTACAACTATACCGCCCAGCATTATCATGCCTACAAAAACACCCATACCGACGGACTTCTTTGCGATATACAGCGCTATGACAACACCGACCAGTGATAGCGGCACTGCCAGCATAATAATAAGAGGCTGACTATATGATTCAAAAAGCGAAGCAAGCACAAGATATATCAGCAGGATCGTTAAAACCAGTATAGGTATAATTTGTTTCTGCGTAGCTATCATTGTTGGATAGTTCCCGCCCAATCTCCAAAGGTAGCTCTCAGGAAGACGCAGGTCCGCAAGCGCAGCTCTGGTCAATACAGCAGCTTTGCTTAGCGGCACTGTTCCTATATTAGCGCTCACCTGTATCATGCGTGTTTTATTTTTTCTCCAGACTTCGCTTGGCCCCAAACCATATTTGAAATCTGCGACCTGTTCCAGGTATACATTTTCTTTTTCTTTATTTGTAAGTATCAGCTTGTGCATATCTTTGAAAGTTTTTCTGTATTTCTCATCGAGGCGGGCTATTGTTTCCACCTCACTAGATGAGGTATGAAACAGAGTTGCCCTTAAGCCTCTCATCTGCGCATGAACGGAATCCGCTACTTCGCTGACACTCATATCAAATAGGCGGGCCCGGATCCTATCCACTTTCAAACCAAGTTCGGGACGCCCTTCTCTCATCCTTATCTTTGTATCTGTAAATCCTTTGACCGTTCCCAGTCTGGTAGCTATCGATATCGCCACCTCTCTTAACTTCACATAGTCGTAGCCAAATAGCTCTATTATAATCTCCTTAGTCCCGACCTCCTGTTCTTCTTCGAAATATATAAATGCCGGTTTTATTTTTTCCACCTTCGGGCGAAGGCTTTCTATAACTTCTCCTACCGACCTCTTTCTCTGCATAAGGCTGACAAGCTCTACATATACCTTGCTCGACCAAGGCTCGACCCTGGAAGAAAAAGTTTTAACCTCCGGCACTTCTTTAAGCAGTGCTTCAACTTTTTTGACTACTTTATCCGTGGCGTCAAGCTTGGCTCCCGTAGGTAATTCTATAAACACCGTGAACTTGTTCTGTTCTGTGGTCCCTAAAAATTCCATCCCAAGACGCGTAAAGAAAAAGAACGAGACGATAAATAAAAGTAAGGCATACAGCATTATCCTGTACCTGTGTCTCATAAAATACGCGACACCTTTTCGTTGGAACTTATATATGTTATTCAGGAAAACAACTTTTTCAGTTTGTATATTAGTGCGGGAAGAAAAAAGAGGGACTACCGTAATAGATACAAACAAGGATATGAGAAGCGAAAACGTGACTGTCCATGCCACGCCGCCATATAGAAGCCTTATTTCCTGCCCTACAAACACCATCGGTAAAAATACTGAGATGTGCGTAAGCGTACCGGCCAACACAGCTACCCATACTTCTTCTGTGCCTTCAGTGGCTGCCGGAATACCGGTTAAACCCATTTCATGTTTATGGACTATGTTCTCAAATACAACTATTGCATTATCGACAAGCATTCCGACGCCGAGGGCCAGGCCAAAAAGTGTCATAAAATTAAGCGAAAGCTTCATAGCCCACATAAGAGTAAATGTTATTATGACAGATATTGGTATCGCGGAAGACACTATCGCTACAGGCCGTATCTGTTTTATTGTGATAAAACCTATGATCATGGCGGAAATTATAAAATAGAGCAGGAAAACGGGAGACACTACTACAGCTACGAGAACGCCCAGCACAAGCATTAACATTTTTTTACTGAGCGGCGTAAGGAATATCGTCAATACGAGCATTACAAGAGCCGCTCCTCTTAAAAGAGCGTCTTTAAGATTATCTATCGCACTCTTTATAAAATTTGCCTGATTGGATGTAACTACTACCTGCAGGTCTTTAGGCAGGATCGTCTTTAGCCTCTCCACTTCTTTTTCGATCTCGGCGGCGACCGTTATAGTATTGGCTGTCGACTCTTTCTGAATATACACCGAAACGACCGGACGCACATTTACTCTCGCATAACCTGTCGGCTCCAGATATGAGTCAAGCACATTGGCAACATCTTTTAAACGCAATATCATCCCCTCGCGATTGGTTGATACCGGTATATTTTTCATGTCATCGACCGTATCATACAAACCTATCGTTCGGATTATATATTTCTCACCCTTCCTCTCAATATCGCCGGATAGCAGATTCAGGTTGTTCTGCCCGACGGCAGATATCAACATTTCTAAAGAGACTCCGACGGCAGCCATCTTTCTCTGGTCTGCCTCAATAAGTATTTTTCGCTCCCTGCCGCCTGCAACTTCCGCATCCGCTACACCGCTTATGCGTTTTATCGCTTCGCGGATATTTTCGTCAACGATTTTCCTGATATCTTCTGTGCTTCTATGCAGGCTTGTTATAGCCAGTATCACTATCGGCACATCGGAGCGCTTAAACTGCGCTATTATCGGCTTTTCTATTTCTTTCGGTAATTTATTTTTTACTCTGGCGAACTTTTCACGGACTTCAAGAGCGGCAAATTCCATATTCAGGCCGGGTTCAAAACTTAAAACTACGGTCGATTCACCTTCCTTAGAGATAGACATCATCTCCTCCAGATGACTTACCGTTCCCACAGCCTCTTCGATGGGTTTCGATACAAGGCTTTCAACTTCCGTCGGAGGGATACCTCCTCGGACCTGTATTATTATACTTATTTCACCGAAACTTATATTTGGATAAAGTTCGACGGGCAACTGCATCAGCGAAATAATACCGAAGAGAATAAGCGAGATGTAAATCATGAGCATCGTGACGGGACGTTTTATGGAAAAAGTTGGGATGCTCATACGGAACTCATTTTTTCTTCCTGGAAATGCGTTCTAGCCATTCGGCTACAACTATGTATATAGTTGGTATGACTACCAGTGTGAGAAAAGTCCCTACCAACAATCCTCCCATAACCGTTATCGCCATAGGAGAGCGGAGTTCGGCTCCTTCACCTCCTATGAAAGCCATCGGCAGAAGGCCAAGCGCGGTGGCAAGAGCTGTCATCATTATAGGCCGGAACCTTACTGAACAGGCAGAGATGACTGATTCATCAAGACTTTTTCCCTTCGACCGGAAAAGGTTAACGCAGTCTATTAAAACTATAGCGTTATCGACGACTATCCCGCCCAGTATACCAACTCCCATCAATACGTAAACACTCACGTTGGTACGCGTGACAAAAAGCGCCCACGCAACACCTATAAGCCCCAAAGGTATCGTAAACATTATTATTATGGGCTGCCATAGCGACTCAAACAATGCCGCCATTATCATGTAAACTAATAAGAATGCCGCTATGATCGCATTTCTCATACTATCATAGGATGCCTTCATATCTTCCGACTCTCCGGCAAGCTTAATTATGTAGCCCTTCGGGATATTCATTTTCGATATCATGGCTGTAACGTCGGAGGTAATGTCTTTGATAGGCCTCTCATATATATTTGCATACACGAGTATTACCCTCTCCTGATTTGTTCTTCTTATTTCGCTCGGCCCTTTCCCTTTGCCAAAACGTGCCACACTTCCAAGATTAACTTTTACACCCGTCGGAGACTGTATTTCCAGATCGGCAAGTTTTTTAAAATCATTCCTATCCTGCTCTCTTAGCCGCACTCTTATATTTATTTCCTCACCCTTCTCCTTGAACTTGGTGGCTATATAACCTTTCAGGCTTATAAGAGCTGTCTGGGCGATATCCGTAACGGAAAGTCCGTAAATAGCTGCCATGTCCTTATTGATAAATACCTTAGTTTCCGGGGAAGGCTCGGACAAATTATTTTTTATTCCATAGATCCCGGCTATACCGCCCATCCCTCTCTGAACTTCGTATGTTAATTTCTCCAGGACTTTAAGATCATTGCCTTTCAGTTCTACGGTCACCGGCGCCTGGGCAGCCATCCCTGTAGCAAAAACGTTGTCCTGCAGCATATATTCTGTCTTGGCCCCACCCATATCTATCTGAGAAAAATGATTTTGTATGATCTGCACAACATCGGAGGTTTTCATTTTCCGTTTACTTTTTAGCGTAATGACTATTTCCGCCTGATTATAATTAAGACGCTCTATTATATTTCTTTCGGAAGATTCTTTTGTAGACCCGACGGTGGTATTTACGGAATCCACCTCCGGTATGGATAGCACAAATTTCTCCACTTTTTCAGAAACGGCATTTGTAACACCAAGAGTAGTTCCTGCAGGCATATCTATCTTTAGCGTAAATTGCCCCTGGTCTACTTTTGGCATCAATTCTTTATCCATAAATACGAACAGGCTCAGAGAAATTATAAACAATATGACTGTATAAAAAAGATATCTACCCTTATGCGCTAAGAACTTTCTCAGCATCATATCAAAAAATTTTCTCGCCTTCGCTATCGCCCCGGAGGTATCAAGTTTTGAGACGTCATCCTGTATTTCATTTGCAACATCTTTGCCAAGGGAAATACCTTTCGAAGACAAAAGAGGAATTATAGTTATTGATGCAACCCATGATGCGAGCAGCGAAAATGTAACTGTAAGCGCAAAATCCTTGGATATCTGGCCTATAATACCTATGACAAATATCAGCGGTAAAAATACTACTATAGTAGTAAGTACGGATCCGGCGACGGCGACGGCGACTTCGTCTGCGCCTATCATTGCCGCATGTTTTTTATCCTCGCCCTGCTGCATATGCCTGAATATATTTTCGATGACTACTATTGCAGCGTCGACAAGGCTTCCCACACCGAAAGCAAGGCCGCCCAAAGACATCATATTTATGGAAATGCCCGAGAAGAACATTAAAGCAAACGTCGCCATTACCGAAATAGGTATGGTAAGTGTAACTATAACCGAACTCCATGCGTTTCTTAAAAAATACAGCAGGACCAGAAATACTATAAGTCCGCCCTGCCATGCCGAATCCCACACTCCGGTGATCGAGCTTTTTATATATACAGATTGATCATAAACTATAGCCACACTGATATCTTTTGGAATGTCTGCTCTTAGCTCCTGAATCTTGGCCTTTACCTTTTCTATAGCTTTTACTGTGTTCCCCAACGCCTGCTTCTGCACGGATATAGAGATATTATCTTTACCATTATACCTGGAATAGCTGGTCCTCTCTTTGACTCCATCTATTATGTTAGCCACGTCTTTTAGATATATAAGCTTTTTATCTTCCGATAATTTACCGCGGGCTTGTCTATAAGGTAGATCAAAATCATCGTTTCTCTCTTCTTTTTCGGAGTCACTCGAGCCTATGGCAACATCTCCTATTTCGCTGATATGCTCAAACTCTCCCAGAGTCCTGATAAGATATTCATAAAAACTTTCTTTTATAGTTCCCGCCGGGTAATTTAAATTTGCCGAACCAAGCGCATTGGAAACGTCCAGAATAGGTATGCGCCGCGACTCTAATTTATCTTTATTAACCTCGACCTGTATTTCGCGTTCAAGTCCGCCGGAGATTGTAGCAGAGGCCACTCCCTCAACCTTCTCGACTTCGTCATTTATCATCCGCTTCACAAGCTCTCTTAACGCTATAGGTGAGCGGTCTTCTTTTGAGCTTGTAACGCTTAATATAAGGATCGGTTTATCGAACGGATTATACTGTAGAACTATAGGCTCTTCGGCTTCTCTTGGCAGCCTCTCTTTTATGAGGTCTATTTTTTCCCTCATCCCGAGTGCAGCAAAATTTATGTTCTGGTTCCATCCAAATTCCGCAATGATCAGGGACAACCCTTCCTTGGATATAGAGTTTATTCTTTTGACACCTGCAACCGTCCCGATAGCTTCTTCTATCGGCCTGGTTATAAGCGTCTCGATCTCTTCCGGAGCGGCATTTTCATAAGGAGTAACTACCGTCAATTGAGGATAGACTATCTGAGGAAAAAGTTCCTGCGGAAGCAGTCCTAGTGAGACTACACCAAATATTAAAAGACCCGAAACGATCATTATGAGCGTGACCGGGCGTTCAATTGAAAATTGAGCTAAATTCATTCGCTATATAAGTCCTTCCTGGACTTCTGATATTTCCACTTTGGATTTATCTTTAAATTCTTCCTGCACCTCTGTAACAATGATATCGTCTTCTTCCAGCCCTTCATCAACCTGAACAAGATCCTGGGTCATATAGCCCGTCTTTATCTTTTTTACCTCTACAATACCTAGTTCAGGCGCCTTTTCGACAGGCTGAGGCTTTACCTCTTCTTTAGGTTTCGTTTTAGGTTTACTGAATGGCCAAAACGATTTTTTTGGTTTTTCTTTCTGCTTCGACTCTTCCACTGCTTTTTTAGGTTCTTCTTTGTGGACCACATACGCTATATAATCATTCTCTTTTTTCTTCAATGCCGACATAGGGACAACTATCACATCCTTTTTATCATAAGTAGCTATCAGCGTTCTTATGAACATACCCGGCTTTAACATTCCCTCTTTATTATCAAGCTCCACTTTTATATTTTCCGTACGCGAACGTCCTTCTACTATAGGCGAGATCCTGTCTACAGATCCGTTAAATACCTTAGTAGGATAAGCATCGGAAAAAACCTCAGCTTTTTGCCCCAGAACAACTTTGGGAATATCTTTTTCTATTATATTAAACTCAGCATAAACTTTATCTATGTCGACAAAAAACCCTACCCTGTCATTGGGGGTAACATAACTTCCCTGGTCCAGCATCCTGGCCCCCAAAAGCCCATTGGACATGGCATATATGTTGGTCTTATCCAGTTCGGATTTCGCCGATTCGTATTCAAGTTTTGACTGTTCCAGTTTAAGCGGTATTATGGCTCCTATGTCATACAGCTTCTGGTTTTTGGAAAGTTCCGTCTCGGCATATTTTAATTTCAAAAGGGCATCCTTCTGAACCAGGGAGGCTATTATGTCGCCTTCCTGGATCTTCTCGCCTTCTTCGAAATTAAAGCTCTCGATGATCCCCGACAACTGAAATTTAAGCTCTATCTCTTTAAATCCTTTAACCGTCCCTATCGCCGGCAACGTATCTTTAAACTCCGTTTTTTTAACTTTAAACACTTTCACCGGCACCGCTTCCTCTTCAAGCTTCAAGGCCGCAGCCTTTTCTTTTGTATCTTTCTTTTTAAATATTGCGTTCTGTATGTTGCCCGTCAGCCGCGCAAGCACAATTATAGTCACAGTAACCGCAAGCAGTATTATTATAAGTTTCTTTTTATTGCCCTTTTTTATCACTATTGTTTTTTCAGGTATTTTCTCTTCGAGGTTTCCCATAACCACACTCTCCTTTATTCGTCTTTATAATAATCTTCTATGCCGATAGCTTTATTTATTGCGGCTATCGATACATGACAATCCGACAAAGCCTGTAACAAGCCAAATTTTTCCTGCGAAAGCTTTATCATGCTTTCGATAACGTTGGAATCCGTAACTTCATCAAGGCCTCTCCTGAGCTTTACAAGCTCCAGGTCGCTCGTTTGATATTTAATCTTATTTTCAGCCGTTTCTGTTTGTATCAGGGCCTTTTGATAATTAAAGCAGCTTTCTTTCACTTCCAATATCAGATCCTGCTTTACTTTTGTAAGCTCCTGCCGCGCTTTATCAAAGTCTATTTCGGCAAGACTTTTATCGGATATCATATCAAGCCGGTCTAATATCTTAAGTTTTAGTTCCATCGTGGTCGCTTCGGTGCCCTGATAAGCACTGACTACTGGGACCCACTGTTCTTTCGTAAGAGAGTATTCTCCGGAAGATCCCCAGAAAGGCACACCGACTTTAAGGCCGGCATACCACTGCTGCTCCAGTTTTCTGTCAGGCTCTCCGTTTAACAGGTCTGCGCCTCCGGCTTCGTCCTGAGATGCGTATTCTTCTTTCGCCAGCCCCCACGAACCCAGCAAATCTACTTTCGGCCAGAATTTTGCCTTAGCTATGCCTTTGCCGTAATTATAATAATCTATCATAAGTGAATTTATCTTCATTTCCGGCCTGTTAACCATGGCAATGCTTAAAGCTTTTTCATAATCCACAGCTATTTTTTTAAATTCAAGGCTTTCATTTATACTAAATTCTTCTTTAGGGTCTACATTCATTGCTTGTTTCAGTATAAGTTCGGCTATATCTACATCGCCCCCTGCGGATGCAAGCTGATACCTTATCTGGCTGGCTTGGGACTGCACGTTCATTGTTTCTATTTTTGATATAACGTTCGCTGCCGCCTGCTTTTCAACCATATCTACCGATTTCCAGACTTCCTTGTAAAGATCTTCCTGCATTTTTAAATTGGTCTTTGCTTTGGCGAGAGTATAGTATGCTTTTTTTACCGTAAGCACCAGGTCATTCCTGATGCGGCCGTAGTCATTTTTTGTTATCGAAAGATTTACCTCCGACTGCTTCATCGTATAAAGCAATTCACCGCCGCGGAATATCGGCTGCTGCCCTTCTATGGTCTGTTTTCTGCCATAGTACATAAGCCCATTAACACGGCCATGATATTGCTGATAATCCAATGTCGCCGACGGCAGCATGTTTCGTCTTGATTCAAAAACACGCATTTCGGCAAGCTTTACGCTCTTCTGAGCTATCTGAAGCGGAAGATGGTTCCTGACCGCAATATCTATGCATTCTTTCAGAGTATATATACCACCGTGGAACTTTTTATTTTTTATGTTACGGGCAAGCGCTGCATCCTTTTCATCGGCCGGATCAGCCTGTTTTATTTTTTCGGCCGGTTCTTTAAGATAGTCGGGTATGTTCCCTATAGTAAATTTCTCGCCTTCGGCAGCTCCGGGAATATTCAGCAGTATTTTCTTATCGGCTTTTACAACCTCATTGCTTTCAGGCTTATAAGCAGCTTGCAGATCCTGCGGCACCGGATCCTTTGCGGGCTGCGCCTCTTCTTTTTTGGCGGAAGCGGCAGCGATGGAATTAGCCTTATCGGAATCCATTCCGGCCGTCTTTACAGATTGTTTTTTATTGGAAGAAAAATTCATGGTAAACGCAAAAGCCGTGTCAGCGGCAAGGAATACCAATATTAAAACAAAATATATAAAGATTTGCTTACTATCTTTTATTTTCATTATTATATGTTAGATCTTTGTACCATTCTTCGGGGCAAGGGCCTGTTGTTTTCTGTACTCCCGCATATAATCTCTCATATACTCACGATGACGCTCTCTATGCTCCTCGCGGTAAAGCTTTAGATACTCCTGATGCTTCTTGCGCCAATCGAGAGAACGTTGACGGCAAGTCTCCTTCCAGGAAGAGTCCTGCGTCTCTTTATACTTGAAATAATGCGGATTTCTATTTCGCCATTTTTTCATATTTTCCAGCTGGCGCTGGTACTGGCATTCGAGCGAAGAACAGATCGACTGGTTGGGACGGTATTTATTCGGAAGGAATGGTTTGCCGCATATCCTACAACTTCTTTCTTCTGCCATAAACATACCTCGCAAGTTTATTCAGCCGGGTTATTGGCTAAGTGCCTATATCTCTGATATAGGCCAAGTTTATTCAGCCGGGTTATTGGCTAAGTGCCGATGTCACAGACATCAGCCTTTTATGATTCTATAAAAACTCAGCATAAATCCTTAAGCCTGTCGAAGGATTATGCTTTTAAAAATATTTCCCGGGCAGCCAGAAAAGCCGCTCCAAGACTAACGGCTTCATCACCCAGACTACCAGGCATTATATTAATTTCACCTGAACGGTCTTTAAAGGATAGCTTCTTTACGGTTTTTTTAATGGGCCCTAGGATAAGTTCCCCCGCCTGCTCTATTCCTCCGCCTATCAAAACGCTCTTTGGATTAAACAGATTCACCAGATAAGCTATTCTTAAACCTAGACTTACTCCGACGCTGCGCATTATGCTGAGCGCTACCTCATCGTTGCCCATAGCGGCTTTAGTGATTATATCTACCGTTATATTTTCCATGCGGGCTCCGGAAAGCTCCACCATGGAAGTGCCTACTCCTCTTGCGACATCGCTTTTAGCTAGGTTCACCGCTCCCATGGATTCATTCCATGGGCACAGGTATTTGGAATTACTGCACGATATCCGCTCTCCGGTATCTTTAACGACTATGCCATATCCTATATCGGAATATATGTAGAGCAGATCTCCGGATGGTATTTTCTTATTAATATCTCTTTCACCAAAAGCAGCGCACGAAACTTCATCTGCGACAAATACCTCTACGCCGAATCTTTCCCTTAGGGTTTTGCTTATATATTCATTATCGTAAGCACTGGTCCCAACACCAACAGTTCTTAATCCTCCGTCGGTTATACCCGCTTTTTTCAGCATGCCTTCTATCAGAACGCATAATTCCGCCGTTATCTCTTTAACGCTGCGGCCGGTTTTAGGCATTTCCATTTTACTTGAAACCGACAATCCTATATCGGTAAATACTGAACGTATCAGGTCTTTTCCTATCTCTATTCCTATGATACGATTTTCTTCTTTGTTAAGCTCAACAAGCTCGGGTTTTCTGCCTCCGGTAGACACATCAAACCCGTTTTCCATTATAAGCTTTTCTTCGATATATCTATTTATGTAATTGGAAATAGACACAATGTTTATACCCGTTATTTTTGAGATTTCCGTCCGGGAAATTATGCCTTTTTTGGTTATAAGGTCAAGCACCTTGAGGCTTTTGAGGTCTTTTTCGGATAGCTCATGAAAACTAAACTGGTGGACTTCCTTCGTCTTCATACCCCTCCTGTTGCGAAGTTTCAATTAACCTAACGCTTAGTTAGTAACTAACTTTTTAAAGTATACATTATGAACCAATAAAAGTCAACCCCTCGGCTTTGTTCGGGGTTAAAGCTTAAGAAGGGTCGAAGTATCAAGGTAGCCGACTTTCGTATATCTTTTTGGCTCTATTCTGGAGGGTCTTAGCTTCGTCATTCTTGCCAAGCTTTTCATATAGGCTTGCTATATTAGATAATATTAGCACCAAATTCTGATGTTCGGGACCGAAAGACTTCTCTGTTATAGCAAGGGCTCTCTTGTATAGGTCTTCCGACTCCTGGTATTTGTTCTGATAAGAATAGACTGTAGCGAGATTATTCAGGTCAGTGATAATCT
>JBAYMS010000035.1:0-16343 GCA_041663425.1 Candidatus Omnitrophota bacterium | reverse complement strand
TGGGCCAAGCTCGAAATGAAGAAAGCGTTGAAAAAATAACGATTTTAGTATAAGATTTATAGACGAATTCGTACGTTGCCCGGTGGTGTAATGGTAGCACAGCAGCCTCTGGAGCTGTTTGTCTAGGTTCGAATCCTAGCTGGGCAACCAATAACTCTAATCGGTATCCACCCATATGATATTATACGAAGAAATATTGCGTGAATTTCAGAAACAGAAAATTAAATATATACTGGTAGGCGGTATAGCATTTAATCTCTTGGGAGGCGTCAGAAATACGCTTGACATGGATATCATCGTTGAGATGACAGATGAAAACCTCCGTAAGATAGTAAAGATACTGAAGAAGGCGGGCTATCATGTAAAACAGCCTGTCGATCCTATTATGATAGCCGACAAAGAAACTCGTGAGAACTGGATTAATAACAAAAATATGAAAGCCTTTAATTTTTATAAAGGAGAAAGAAGCTACGAAGAAGTAGATATAGTTATTGATTCTCCGATTAATTTTAAAGACGCAATAAAAAATGCTTTAAAAATTAAAGTAGGAAATTTAAGTCTTACAATTATTTCGCCAGAAGATTTTATTAAAATGAAGAAAGCCTCCGGGCGGGATAAGGATTTGCAGGACATAAAAGACCTGACAATACTAAGGAAAATAAAATGAAATTTGGCTGGGAGGCAGAAAAAGATCGAATCGTGGCTGGTCTTAAAATATCCGCAGAGAAGAAGCTTGAAGGAATTCGGCTGATGAACGAATTGGCGGATAAAGTGCTATCAGCCAAACAAAAGGGTTTAAGACGGAAATTACGTGGTGCTTAGCAGTAAAATAAGCTTGCTTTTATCATGCTTTCGACTATAATCAAAGCTCGTTCTTTTTAGTGATTTAATATATAGAGTTTATGCGCGGGTGGTGGAACTGGCAGACACGACAGTTTGAGGGGCTGTTGGGGCAACCCTTGCAGGTTCAAGTCCTGTCCCGCGCACCATTTTACAAAGTATAGGCTGGCGAACAATCTTATGTATTTTTAAAATAAGTGGCCCCGTCGTCTAGCCTGGTCTAGGACGTCAGGTTCTCAGCCTGAAGACCGGGGTTCAAATCCCCACGGGGCTACCAAAATAATAAAAATCACCGCAGAAATACTGCGGTGATTTTTTTATCGTGTTATAATACACGATATGAAATTTTTCGCTGAACAAATAACATCGAAAGATGTTCTACCCGCAAATCTTGACATAAACGATGAGTTTAAGTCAGCCTTTGACTTCATGGAAAATACCAGGGAGTGTCTTTTTATCACAGGCAAGGCGGGTACCGGAAAATCGACCCTTCTGAAATATTTTAAAGCCCATACAGGTAAAAAAATAGTTGTCTTAGCGCCGACTGGTGTTGCGGCAATAAATATAGGCGGCCAGACTATCCATTCGTTTTTTAGATTGCCTCCAAGGATCATTCAGAAGGACACCATAAAACATCTTAAAGATCAGAGCTTGATAAAGAATCTTGATATGGTAATCATAGATGAGGTATCGATGGTCCGCTCGGATCTTATGGATGGGATCGATTATGCGCTGCGCCTTAACCGCGGGAATATGAAAACGCCTTTTGGCGGAGTTCAGATGGTATTCTTTGGAGATCTTTTCCAGCTGTCCCCTGTGGTTGAGAATGAAGCAAGGAAACTTCTGGCCCAGCGGTATTCAAGCCCTTATTTTTTCAGCGCCAAAGTTTTCAATGATTGTCATGTCAGGTCTATAGAGTTATCGACTATATACAGACAAAAAGATGATTCGTTCATGGAATTGCTCAATAGGATACGGAACAAAGAACATACCGAAGATGACCTGGATATGCTGAATCAAAGAGTGCAGAAAGATGTCGTTCCTTCCAGGAAAGATACGACGGTGATGCTGACGACGACCAACAGTCTGGCAAACACAATAAATCAGGAGCGTTTATCAAAACTACCGGGCAGAGAGATAACTTATGAAGCTGTGGCGACCGGGAAATTTGAAGAATCCGCATATCCGACCGATGCCGCTTTAAAACTTAAAAAAGGCGCACAGGTTATATTGTTAAAAAATGATCCCGCTAAGCAATGGGTGAATGGAACGCTTGCAAAAGTAGTTGCCCTGTCGGATGAGTCTATAATCGTAGATATCGACGGGCGTATATGCGAGGTCCCGATCGTTAAGTGGCAGAAGATAGAATATAGCTACAATGAGGAAGAGGATGAGATCGAAGATGAGGTTGTCGGGGACTTCGCGCAATATCCTATAAAACTGGCCTGGGCTATAACTATCCATAAGAGTCAGGGGCAGACTTTCGATAAAGTCATAATAGACCTTGGGCATGGCGCATTTACTCACGGCCAGCTATATGTTGCTCTTAGCAGGTGCACCTCTCTCGACGGTATAAAGCTTAAGAGGCCGGTGAATCATGACGATGTTATATTTGATCGGCGTATATATGAAATAAAAGAGCGCTTCACCGATTTATTTTAATAGAAAGATAACTAACCACGGAGGATAAAATGTCTACCAGGGTTAAAATTTTAGTTTCATTTATTGTCGTCTGTATTTTTTGTTCTACCGCACAGGCCGCGGAAAATGTCAGCAAAACAGTAAATGTAGAAAATGCGGCTGGTGAGGACGATTATAAGGATATGTCTAAAGAAGAAATGATCCTTGAGATCAAGAATGAAATAGATTCGGAGGAAGGCATTCTGCAGTCTATCCCTAATCTCAAAAGAAAAAATGATAAGGACGGAAAATATAAGTACTCATATCTTATCAATGGAAAACAGGTTGATATAGAAAATGTTGACAAAAAGACTCTGGGCGGTATTTTAGACCAAGTCAGCATACAAGCTAACAGGATAAGTATTGAAACGATAAGAGAGCAGCAGAATCAGCGAAATCAGTTGAATGCTGTAAGGCGTCCTCCGGATGTTCCCCGACCATCCAAAAGGTAACAAGCCATACTATTTTGCAGTGTGCATCTCCAGGCCTATTCTTCCCAGGGCCTTATCCACAGATATTATCTTAACCTTTATTTTATTTCCTACGGCTACCACTGTGTGAGGATCTTTTACAAATCTATCGCTCATATTGGAAATGTGCATGAGGCCGTCCTGATGGACGCCTATGTCGACGAATGCACCGAAATTGGTTACGTTGGTTACTATGCCGTTTAAGACCATGCCCGGAGAAACGTCGCCCAGCTCATTTATTGTCTGGCTGAATTCTACGGAATCAAATTCTTTCCTGGGGTCTAAGCCTGGTTTTTTAAGTTCTTTTACGATGTCGGTGAGGGTGGGGATGCCGGCAGTTTCTGAAACGTATTTATTTATATCTATCTTTGATACGATCTCCTCATTCCCTATAAGTTTGCCGATGTCGGCCCCGATGTCTGCAGCCATGCTCTCGATGAGCTGATATCTTTCCGGATGTATCGACGAATTATCCAGCGGATTTATGCTTTCCCTTACTTTTAAAAATCCAGCGCATTGTTCAAAAGCTTTTTCTCCGAGGAGAGGCACTTTAAGAAGATCTTTCTTTGTTTTAAATGGCCCGATACGTTTACGATATGCCACTATGCTGGCAGCCAAAGTAGGGCCGATACCTGAGACATGCGTTAAAAGTTCGGATGAGGCGGTATTTAATTCTACACCGACATAGTTGACGCAGGATTCTATCGTAGCGTCGAGTTCTTTTTTAAGAAGGCTCTGGCTGACATCGTGCTGGTATTGACCCACACCGATTGACTTAGGGTCGATCTTTATAAGGTCGGCAAGCGGATCCTGCAGCCGCCGCGCAATGCTGATAGCGCCGCGTATGGTGATATCAAGTTCCGGGAATTCCGCTCTGGCCGCATCTGATGCGGAATACACAGAGGCTCCGGCTTCGCTTACCATGACAGGTTTTACGTCCAGAGAATTTTCTTTAACAATATCTTTTATAAATGCGAACGTTTCTTTCGATCCTGTGCCGTTACCCGTAGCTATTAATTCTACATTATGTTTTTTGACAAGATCTGTTAAAACTTTTCCTGCCTCAGCTTTTGCTCTTTCCGACGCATGCAGGAATATCTGCGCGTATTCTTTTAATTCTCCCATTGTTCCCATGACGGCAAGCTTTGCTCCGGTCGCAATACCCGGATCGACCCCCATAATAACTTTGCGGCCTGCGGGAGGTGCGAGGAGCAGATTGCGAAGATTTTTTGCAAATACCAAGATAGCTTCTTTTTCAGCCTCTGTGAGCCTGGAGCTTAAAACGTCAACCTCGATAGCCATTTTTAAAGTTCGTCTGTATGCTATGTCTATTGCACGCAGCAGGTCAGCGTGAAAGATCGATTGTTTGTTTTTGCAGAACTTATTCTGCATGAGTTTAAACACCTCGTTTTCAGGTATATCGATCTCCCAGTTGAGGATCTTTTCCTTTGTTCCCCGACGGATAGCCAGGAGGCGATGCGATGCGGTTTTTGCTATTAATTCAGAAAAATTGTAATATGCTTCATACTTTGTCTTTGTGCCGGCAAGAGCATATACCACCTTTGATATTAAAACGCCCCGGCCTCTGCATAATTCACGAAGCGCAGATCTAATCTCGGCGTCTTCGGAAATATGTTCGATCACTATTTCGAGCGCATCTTCCAGCGCCGACTCAGGCGTCAATACACCTTTTGACGGATTTGTATAGCGTTCCAGGACAGATCTTTTTGCGCCTTGTATTAATTGCCCGGATAAAATGATCTGAGCGAGCTCGTCGAGTCCTTTTTCGCGTGCAATAGTTGCGCGTGTGCGCGGACGGGGTTTATACGGAAGATATATATCTTCCAGGACAAACTTTTGCCTGCATTCAGAGATCTTTTTCTTAAGATCTTCCGTCATCCTGCCTTGCGATTCGATCGATTTTATTGCGGTAAGTTTGGCTGCCTCAAGCTCGGCGTAATAGGTGAATTTATCGCTTATATTGCGTATCTGGACTTCGTCGATCCCGCCGGTCTGTTCTTTACGGTAGCGGGCTATGAACGGGACAGTTGCGCCTTTTGCCAGGAGGGACAGGACGCCGTTTACTTTAAATTCGTCCAGGCCAAGGTCTTTGACTATATAGTCTATTATCCTGCTAGACTCCATGAACGGATTTTAGCACATTTTGGCTTTGCCTTGTATAAAGAAATGCGCAAACGCCATTTATTTTTTGTTTTGATAACATCAGGTAACTAACGTATAATATCCGCATGAATCTGAAAATAGACCGTATTTATATGGCCGAAGCGCTGAAAGAGGCCGAAAAAGCATTTAAAGCCAACGAAGTGCCTGTAGGGGCAATCATAGTGCATAAGGGCAGGATCATAGGCAGGGCTCATAATCAGATAAAGCTTCTGAAGGATCCCACCGCCCATGCCGAAATGATAGCTATAACACAGGCCGCAGCCTGCCTTGAGAATGAAAGGTTGCTGGAGACGACGTTATATGTTACAATTGAACCCTGTATGATGTGCGCAGGTGCGCTTATTCTGGCAAGGGTGGAGAGGGTGTGTTTTGGGGCCCCAGACCCTAGAACAGGCGCGTTTGGGTCAGTTATTGATATCAATAAGAAGAAATTAAATCATAAAATAGATATCAGCAGGGGTGTTCTGGAAGAAGAATGCAGTCTGCTGATGAAAGAATTCTTTAAGAATAAGCGGAGAGGTCGCCTAGTGGTCTAGGGCAGCGGTTTGCTAAACCGCCATACGCTTGAAAAGGTGTATCGAGAGTTCAAATCTCTCCCTCTCCGCCAGTTTTTCCGCCACAATCAAAAATATGAAAAAAACATTAAAAATAATAGCGATAATTATGCTGGCGGTGGCGCTGTATTCGCTCCTGCCCGTGGCAGTATTGTATATCGAAAAAGACCCTGCGCCTTATACAAATGCACAGGCTGTTGAGAAACTGAAAAATAATCAGGGTGATTATTTCGAATTTATCGTATTTAGCGATTGCCATTCCGGATTTATATTTAACGATAGCGCTGCCATGAAGCTGGTCCGAAGCATAAATCGTGAAGACCGTTTTAAAAAAGTTCCAATAGATTTTGCGTTGGTATCAGGCGATATTTCATTCAGAGGTTCTGAATGGGATTACAGGACTTATAATAAGATACGATCATCTATACAGATGCCGGTTGTAAGCGCGATAGGTAATCACGATGAAGATAAAGACGACGGCAGCTTGTTTAAGAAATATGTAGGCCAGAAAGATATGGCCTTTGCCGACAGGAATTCATATTTCATAGTAATAGATAATCAGATCGGCACTATAAGTGACGAGCAGTTTGCAAAACTGGAAGACGAACTGAAAAAATCTTCAGCCTATGCTCATCGTTTCATAATTATGCATAAGGCGCCTATGTCTCCTTATTTTCAGTCATGGTACAGGCCGGAACGCAATCCATGGTCATATAGGTTCATGAAGCTTTGCGAGAAATATAAAGTCGATATAGTGTTTTCCGGACATGAGCATATGTTTAATGAGAAAGAATTCGGCGGCGTCCGGTATATTGTTTCTGCCGGAGGCGGCCAGCTTCCCAATTTTCCGGATTCGGACGGCGGATTTTTGCACTACATGGTTATCAGGGTAAACGGTGATTACGTCGATTACGAAGTGAGGAAGATTTTCCCGCCGGTCTGGGAATTCTTTACGTTTTATATGTGGAGAGATGCCCTCTATTTTTTTAAGAACGTCCTTTCGTAAAGAGCCAGTATGAGAATATTAAGAGACTATGTATTAAAAGAGTTTTTCCACTCATTCTTTCTATCTCTGATAGTGTTCACATTTGTCCTTCTCGTAGGTAATATAATACAATTGGCCGACCTCGTGATAAACAAAGGGGTCGACATGATATCGGTGCTCAAGTTGTTCCTGTTCCTGATCCCGTGGCTTCTCTCGTTTACACTGCCGATAGCAGCGCTCACAGCGGTTATTCTTACATTCGGAAGGTTCTCGACCGACGGAGAATTAACTGCGATAAAGGCCAGCGGCATAGGGCTTATCCGCGTATCTTCGCCATTGGTGATACTGGGTGTTATATTCAGTTTTGTAGCGTTTTTTATGAACGACCAGGTGTCTCCCAACGCTTCTTTTGCGTCGCGTAAAGTAATAAAAGAGATCGGCATGAAAAATCCTGCCGCGATGCTGGAAGAGGGGACTTTCATAAGAGGGTTCGGCAACTACGTAATATTCATCTATGAAATAAAGGGGAGTAAATTCAGGAATATAAGGATATATCAGCCTCAGGAAGGAAAGACGACGCGTACTATAGTAGCGGAGTCAGGCGAGATAAATATTAAACCGGGCACGACAATAGTAGAGCTTAAGCTTTTTAACGGTACGAGCGAGGAACCGTCACCGACTGAGCCGGACAATTTCTACAAACTTAATTTTAAAACTTACAACATGACTGTCGATGTCTCGAAGATGATGAAGAATGAGAAGCTCGACAAGAAGGTAAGGGAGATGACGGTAAATGAGCTTACCGCCGAGATAAAGAGGGCGCGTGGCCAGGGAGTGGATCCTACACCGCTTTACGTCGAGATATATAAAAAGATAAATATGTCGATAGCGTCGATAGTTCTTATACTTATGGGCATACCTTTGGGTATAAAGGCGCAGAGGAGCGAAAAATCGATAGGATTCGGCATAAGCCTGCTTTTATTCGCCATATACTGGGGTGCGTTTCTGGGCGGGATAGCCATGGCCCTGAGAGGGGCGGTTCCGCCGCTTCTGGGTGTATCAATGCCTAATATTGTGTTTTTCATATTCGGGCTTTTGTTGTTTATTCACACGGCAAGAAGGTAACATTAAAAAAAGGGGGAGGATATTATGGGATTAAGAAGTCAACGGCAGATGAAGCTTAAACAGGCTATTAAGCGTAAGGCCAAAAGAAATCGTCTTACAGCTAAAGGTGAAAAGCTGACAGAATATTTTTACGGTAAATATTACCTTAAGTTAGGCTCCCAGAAGTAATGCAGAATATTTATGATGTAGTTATCATAGGCGGCGGGCCTGCCGGCTTAACGGCGGCGCTGTATTCGTGCAGGGCGAGGATGAAGACCCTGCTTGTTGAGCGCGCGTTGTGCGGCGGACAGGTGCTGGTGGCCGACACGATCGAAAATTATCCCGGTTTTCCTGAAGGGATAAAGGGACCGGACTTAGCTGCATGGATGCTGAAACAGGCAGAGCATTTCGGGATCGAAATAAAAAATGCAGAAGCGAAATCTATTGGTTTAAAAAAGAATGATGCGGATACATTTAAGGTTAAGTTAGATGACGGCAGCGACGTAGAAGCATATGCTCTGATATTGTCGACCGGTGCTAAATGGAACGCGCTCAATATTCCCGGGGAGAAAGAGCTGGGCGGCAGAGGGGTTTCATATTGCGCAACATGCGACGGCCCGCTGTTCAGGGGCAAGGATATCACTGTCATAGGCGGCGGAGATACCGCTCTGGAGGATGCGTTATTTTTAACGAAGTTTGCCAGTAAAGTTACAATAATTCACCGCCGCGATAAACTACGAGCCACCAAAATATTGCAGGAGCGGGCCTTCTCCAATAAAAAGATCGAATTTAAATTAAATTCCATAGCGGTGGAAATAAAAGGTGAAGACAGGGTTCAGTCTGTTGTTGTAAAAGACGTTCAGACGGGCAAGATGAGCGAGATAAAAACGAACGGGGTCTTTGTTTTAATAGGCGTCACACCGAATTCCGACGTCGTTTCAGGGATAGTTACTATAGATGAACAAAAATATGTCATTACCGATCAGGACATGCGCACCTCGGTGGAGGGGATATTTGCCTGCGGTGATGTGAGGAAGAAAATTTTACGCCAGGTTATTACGGCAGCGGGGGATGGGGCGACGGCCGCATTTGAAGCTGAGCATTACGTAGAGAAACTCAAGGCAGGTAAATAATAGAAATAAAAAACCTCCCTAATAATTGGTTTAAGGAGGTTTGAGTTTTAAAATGGTGCCGAGGGCGTGAGTCGAACACGCCACGCCTGCCTTTTCAGGGCAGCGCTCTACCGCTGAGCTACCTCGGCAATGGAAAAACAGTATAACATATCTTTATGAAAAATAAAACAGTTTTTAAAGGCAGGCTCATTAACGTCTCAATCAAGAAAGTGCGCCTTCCAAACGGTTATCTTGCCACTCTGGAAACGATAAAACATCCCGGAGCCGCTCTTATTGTCCCATTTATGTCGAAAGATAAAGTAATTTTACTGAAACAATACAGACCTGTCATAGATTCTTATATATACGAACTTCCAGCAGGCACACTTGATAAAAACGAATCGCCCGCGTCATGCGCACGACGTGAAATAATAGAAGAGACAGGATATTCCGCGAAAAAGATCACGTATCTCGGCCGGATATTCCCCGTGCCGGGATATTCTACCGAATGTATATCTATATATAAAGCCGAAGGACTGCGTAAAGAGGATCACGAGCCAGAAGAGGACGAGGTTATAACCTCCGGCGTATTTACGCGTGCTGCCATACGTAAGCTTTTTAAGTCCGGTAAGATAGTCGACGCAAAGACCATATCGGCCTTTGCCATGTGCGGATGGATATGATAAAAGAAAAAGCGCTTCGCCTGAAAACAGGTAAAAAAGGTGCGGTTCGCCCCGGCCATCCATGGATATTTAAAAGCCAGCTTACCAGCCCGGATCCTGCCATAAAACCCGGCGACATTATTTATGTAACTGATGAGACAGGTAAATTTATAGGCCGCGGCTATTATAATCCGAAATCGGGAATCGCCGTCAGGCTGTTTACGTTTTCAGACGAGCCGGTAGATAAAAATTTTCTCCAGAGGAAACTAGCCGAAGCGGTAGCGAAGAGGAAAAACCTTTTATCCGTCACCAATGCCTACAGGGCTGTATTCAGCGAGGCTGACGGATTGCCCGGGCTTATAGTAGATGTGTATAAAGATACCGCTGTTATGCAGATACTTACTATGGGTATGGAAAAACTCAGAACTGAGATTGCCGATATAGTAGATGAAGTGATAAAGCCGAAATATATATATGAAAAGAGCGCCTCTCCGTTCCGCAAACTTGAAGGTATTAAAGATATAACAGGCTGGTGGGGTGATGAAGGACAGAGCCGTGTAGAGATCTATGAAGGCAAAGTAAAATTTATAGTCGATATCGAAAAAGGCCACAAAACAGGATTTTATCTCGACCAGAGAAGGTCGAGAATGGCTCTTGAGGGCATAGTCAAAAACAAGAGAGTGCTCGATCTCTTCTGTTATGCCGGAGGATTTTCTGTCAGTGCTGCTGTGTATGGTGCCGCACATGTTACGGGAGCCGACATAAAAGAAGAATGGCTTGGCCTCGCCAGGGAAAATGCCGCATTGAACGGTGTGGGTGAAAAAACGGAATTTATCAAAGGAGATGTTTTTGCCATATTGAAAAAGATGAGCGAGTCGGGTGAGAAATTTGACATAATAATACTCGATCCGCCGTCATTTTTAAAGACGAGGGAGTCTATTGTCGCCGCCGCGCGCGGTTACAAAGAACTGAATGCACTCGCGATGAAGGTGATATCCGACGGAGGGGTGCTTGCGACGTTCTCCTGTTCGCATAATATGCCGAATGAACTATTTTCTAAGGTTATTAAAGATGCCGCATCAGAAGCCGGTAAGAAGATCGCGATACTCAGGCGCTGTCATCAGGCTGAAGACCATCCTATAGTGCGCGGCATACCTGAGACAGAATATTTAAAAGGATATTTTCTGAAGATCTCCGGATAGTTAACAGAGGGGTCCTGAAGATGAGCATAATACTATATCTGGGTTTGGGGCTTATAGCCGGAACTCTTTCCGGCATGTTCGGAATAGGCGGCGGAACTATACTTATACCCGGGCTTGTATTTCTGGCAGGGTTGTCGCAGCATGAGGCGCAGGGCACGACGCTTGCCATTATGCTCCTTCCGATAGGGCTTCTTGCAGTGATGCGGTATTATCAAACCGGGCATGTCCGTTTTGACATAGCATTATTTATATGCATAGGATTTCTTATAGGCGGATTGTTGGGTGCTAATATAGCGGTAGGGCTGCCGAATCTCATACTTAAAAAAGCGTTCGGCGTATTTTTACTTATCGTTGCAATCTACATGATATTTACAAAATAGAAAAATTGCACCGGCAGGTATGATTATTGCAAAAAACCATGTTTGTGATAAAATAATTCATAATCGGGGGGATCATGGAAACCAGAATAAAAAAACGGATCGATATAAAAATGGCTATATCCTGCAGTATCCACAACGATGCTTCTCAGCTTATTAATCTTACCGGCGGAAATAATTTTACAGCAGATGCTTTTGATATAAGCATGCTAGGAATAGGCTTCTTTACCAAATCTTTTTTACCCCGGGACCTGCTGCTTGAGATGGATATAACAGGTATAGCCGAAGATCCCAACAAAAAGCTGAGACTTAAAGGCAAAGTCTGTTATTGTAAAAATGCCCCGCATGAGACAAAAGGGCCGAATAAATTCAAATGCGGCGTTGAATTTTTAGACCTTTCTAAAGAAGATTCCAAGCAGTTAGAGCAATTTATTACGAAGAATGAACAGAGAAAAGCTCCGCGCTTAAACGTGAATGGCCATAAGAATACCGAATAAGCAGAAGGAAAAGTTTTGAAAAAGTTATTATTTTTAGTTACTTTTTTCGTTTTAATATCAGCAAATCTATTTTTTACTCACCAAGTTTTCTCGGATACCGATCTTCCTCCGGACGCTACATATGCCAGCGGCAGCAATGCCCCGGCCCATTTTACCGTTACGGCCACACCTACTACTACACTTACCGTTAACGATGGGGGCAATATCAGTGCGACGGGTAATGTCTCTATCGATACCGTAACCTGGGGCAACGGAACAGTGACCTTTGAAGGAAATTCCAATGTGGCCGGATCGATAGGAACGAGCGGGCTTAATGTCGGCACTGTAAATATCAATGGCGCCAGCGGCAAGATAGTTGACCTGCAATATACGGGCGGAGCCAGCGCTATTTTCAGCACCTTAAATTTTGGCAGCAACGGCACAACAATATTGAGAGGCGGTTCATATATTAACTCTATCAACAATGCCAGCGCCACGGCAGGTTATGGAACGGTGGAAGTGGCTTCGACCGGCAATCTGAATGTTTATGTCGGCGTCGGTTCCGCCGCTTTGCCGATCAATGCTATAACTATTGATACAGGAACAGCGCATTTCATAGGCGCTATAAATGTTTATGCAAATAGCCTGACAGTTACCAACGACGGCTATTTTGTTTTTGATGACGGCGCAAATTTTACCGGCACCGGTATCACTACCACAGATGGCACCGGCATACTCGAGCTTGACGGATCGAGCACTATTACCGGCACAGTGGGTGCGGCCGGAGCATATCTTACCCGCGTAAGCGCGGGCGCTGATACCGAAACAGACGCGTTTACCGGGGACATCTATGCCGATAATATAAATTTCCTAGGAGATGGCGTTATCACTTTTGCCAACGGTGTAGATTATAACGCAGGCACCGGCACCGGTATAACTACAAGCACATCAGGAGAAGGGACTCTGACGTTTCTCGGAGCATCCTCTACCGCCGGCAGTATCGGTCAGTCCGGCACGCCTATCGCTGCGGTAAATATTAACGGCGGCACCGTAGTGCTGAACAACAATATTTACGCAACGAATACGACGGTAAATTCCGGCGGCAGGCTGCAGCTGGGTGCCAATGAGATCGTAGGCGGCGCTCTCACTTTAGCCGGCACTGGTTCTATGGACCTGGCAGACTATACCCTTACAAATAGCGGCACTTATGTTCAGGGCGCCTCCACGACATTGATCCTTACGGCAAATTCAACTTCAGATTTCGGCAAGATAAATACGACAGGTAATGCTTCGGTAACTGCGGGAAGCACGGTTAACGTCTCGGTAGGCGGATACATACCCAACAATGCTACATTTACGATAATTGACGGCGCTGCAGGGTCTACCTACGGAGCTCTTACAGTAGGATCTACCAGCTCCAGAGTTACGTTTTCCAGTTCCAGTCAAAACGGCGACCTTATACTGACGGCAAGCCGCTCAGGCACCGGATACGCAAGTCTTGCCGCCAACTCAAATGCCAATGCAGCCGGAGCAACGCTCGACAGTATTTCCAGTCCGTCGTCTTCAATGCAAAGCGTGCTTAACACGATAGACGGTATGTCCGACGCCCAGATAACCTCAGGACTAAATTCACTTACTCCCACTGTAGATAATAGTGCGCTTCAGGTAAGCTACGAGACTCAGGATCAATCTATTCAGACGATAGCTTCCCGTCTGGACGATATTAATAGTTCCGCCTCAGGCGTGTCATCCGGTGATGAGCGTTCCGGCAAGTTGTCATTGGAAGGCCTGGATATATGGTCGCAAGGTTTTGGAAGTTATCTGCATGAAGATCCGAGGGGGTTGAGCAACGGTTACAATGCAACTATCTGGGGAATTATTGTAGGGGCGGATTATCCCGTAACAGATAACTTAAGGTTGGGCGCGGCAGGCGGATTTGCCCAGGACTTTGTTAATTCCAAAGATAACAGCGCAACGGATGACATAGACAGCTACAGCGGATCCGTGTATGGTTTGTATAGCAAAGGCCCGTATTATTTAGACTTTGCGGCCTCATTTGCTTACAATACTTACGACACGTCCAGACAGGTTGCCATAGGATCTCTTGGCTATACATCGACGGCAGATTTTAACGGCCAGGGATATTCTATTTACACAGAGGGCGGATACATTTTTAAAATACAGAAATTTGAACTAACTCCGCTGGTGTCATTTCAATACATGCACCTCCATATAAGCGATTATACCGAAGACGGCGCCGGAGTTTTAAGCATTAAAGCGGATTCGCAGGATTATGACGTTGCCCAGACAGGACTCGGCTGCAAGCTCGGTTATCCGCTCGCGATCAGGTACGGCACGCTGATACCGGAGATACGCGTGAAGTGGTTATACGACTGGGTGGGCGATGATCAGCAGGTCACGTCTAATTTTACAGGCGGCGGCGGTGCGTTTGATACTACAGGATTTACCCCGGCCCAATCCAGCTACGACTTCGGGACAAAACTTACCCTTATTACAAAATACAATGTCAGCTTTGCCGTAAACTACGACTGTGAGGTAAAGGAAGATTTTTACGCTCATTACGGCTATCTTAACGTCAGATATAGTTTTTAGTGCTGAAAATAATTTAACAGGTTAAAAGTTTCATATGTTATTATAGGTAAAATTATTATCGTATCCGCTTTTTTTGGGGAGGATTTGATCATGATACAGGGCATAGAGGTACATGAGGGAATGCTTCTTCTGATCGATAATAAAGTTTATAAGGTAATCACGGCCAACCTAAGAGGTTCGGCTCAGGCGCATAAGATCATGCATTTAGGCCTTAAGGGCATACCTGAGGGCCACTTCATAGAAAAGACTTACAACCCTGGCGAAAAAGCTGAGCAGATAATACCTGACAGATCGGTGATGCAGTATCTTTATAAAGATGATAAAGACTATTATTTTATGGATACTGTGACGTTTGAACAGACGTCCATTCCTTCTGATATAGTGGGCCATGTCGGGCAATATTTTAAAGAGAACGCTGAGATACACATCGATTCATATAAAGGGAAGCCGATACATATCGTATTTCCTAAGACGGTAAAGCTGGCTGTATCGTCAACTACGGCCGGCCTGCACGAAGGTTCCGATTCAACATTTAAAGAGGCCGTTTTAGAAAACGGCATAAAATTACTCGTCCCGCAATTTATAAAAGAAGGCGACATCGTCGAGATCGATACCGATACCGGTAAATACATGGACAGGGTAAAGAAAGAGTAAATGAAAATCATTATATCGATATTGATATGGATCAGTGGTGTCATTATCACCGTATCTGCTTTTCTCGCCAGCCTTTTTATAAAGATAGCGCCGTTTCCGATACGCAATCGTGAACAGCTGGTTCACTCCCAGTGCTTCTGGTGGTCGGACGCTTTGGTCGCGTTAAACCCTTATTGGAAATTAAAAGTCGAAGGTCTTGAGCATATAGACCATAACCAGACATACGTGGTAGTGGCCAATCACCAGAGCCTGGCCGATATTATATTAATATACAAAACGCACATGTATTTTAAATGGGTCGCGAAAAAGGACCTTCTGAAAGTGCCGTTTATCGGCGGACTGTTATGGGTCAATGACCATGTTCTGCTTTCCAGGGGGGAGTTTGGAAGTATAAAAGTGGTATATCGCCAGGCCGCCGAGTGGCTGCGCAAGGGCGTGTCGATGCTATTTTTCCCGGAAGGCACACGAAGCGGCACCGATGAAATGAATGAATTTCAGAACGGTGCGTTTAAACTTGCCATAAGAGAGAAAAAGCCCGTCCTGCCTATATTTTTAGGAGGCACAAGAGAGGCTATCCCGAAAGGCGGCTGGATATTTAAGACAAAAGTAGCGGGCAGGCTGGTAGTGCTGCCGCCCATAGACACATCAAAGTATGAAAACGCCGATTTTGCGGTGCTGCGGGACCTGGTCCGGACCCAGCTTCAGAACCTCGCTACATCTGAAATCGCCCCTTAAATAATACGCCTGCACAAAACAGGGCCTATATGGAACATAGCGTCGGAATAGACAAAGAAGAAGCCTTAAAAGCAAAGATGGCTTCGCTGGGAATAAAGGAATCCGATATTATCGAGCTATTCGTGCTCGCGAGTAAAAAAGGCGGCCAAAAAGTAAATAAAACATCTTCCGCCGTCTATCTGAAGCATGTCCCCACAGGCATAGAAGTAAAATGCCAGCAGGAACGCTCCCAAACCCTAAACCGCTTTCTCGCCCGCAGGATACTTGTGAATAAGATCGAAACGCTCATCCTGGGCAAAGAGTCCGAGGAAGAGAAGAGGATAGAGAAGATCCGCCGCCAGAAACGCAAACGCTCCCGTAGGGCCAAAGAGAAGATGCTCAGGGATAAAAAAATTCATTCTGAGAAGAAAGCTCTGCGCAGATGGCCGGGCGAATGAAAAACACATCTTTTTTATCTATAGATCTTGACTACCTATAAATCATATGATATACTAATGTATCACAAAGGAGGAGACCATGAAAAGGTCGATATTTATAACATTGGTGATGTTGGGTGTGGCAGGATATTTCACCTCCTGCGCAATGGCTGGAGAAGGTGAGGAGTGCGGATCGGATCCGGTTAAAGAGGTCGTAATGGCGGCGCCTAATGCAGTGGCGGCTGGCACAGAGGCGGCTGCGCCGATAGTATCAGATAC
>JBAYMS010000034.1:0-17120 GCA_041663425.1 Candidatus Omnitrophota bacterium | reverse complement strand
TAAATAGTAGTTAAGCAGGAGATATCCCATTATAGGATGGGTTTCCATTGTCTTTCTTTCTTCTTCGGTAAGTTTGCCGGGTTTGTTCAGAATAGATATGGGTATGCGGGTCTTTCCTATATCATGAGTAAATCCGCAGTGCGTTATCGTCTCTTCGTCAAATTTGCCGGGCTTATACGCCAGCGAAAGCCGTATCGTGAGTGCTGCAACTATAAGAACGTGGCGATACGTATAGGGCAGGTTCTGCTTCATGGTAGTCAATTCAAATATAATATCGTTTTCGATGGCAAGCTTACCTGCCCGGCCATATATTTGTTTTCTGACAGCAGCTGCTTTTAATATATTGCCGTACTTATTATTATCGAATACTTTTTTGAAATCAGCAAATATCTCCGTGTTTTTTAAGGGCACTCTCACCTGTTCATGCTGTTCACCCTTTTCACGTATTTTTTTTATAACGATGGGAGTTACCTCTACACCTTTTTCTAGTATCAAGTCGCCATAAATAGTGTGCAGATCCGTTAAAAGATGCATAATCCTCCCCCCTCTTAGACTTTAATTATATCATAAATTCTCTGCTCATGCTATAATATGGGACATGAAAAAATGCGAAAAGAGAGGCATATTATACCGGCAGTGGGGTTGTTCATCGCCCAGAGCTGCTATGATAATGGTGCATGGACTTGGCGGACACAGCAACAACTGGGAATTCGTAGCAAACTTCCTGGTAGAACATGGCATATCATGCTACTCTATCGAGCTTAAAGGCTTCGGCAAAACAGAAGGCGTTAAGGGCCACATAGACTCTCTTAATATTTACATGAAAGATATCCGCCGGCTTTACAGCATAGTAAAAAGAGAACACAGAAGCCTTCCCATATTCTTAGCCGGTGAAAGCATGGGCGGACTGACAGCTTTTCTTTTAGCCATAAAAAAACCTTCTCTATTTAAAGGAATAATATGCGTATCCCCCGGATTCGCAAGCAGCCTAAAATTCTCATTAGTCCAATACTTTAAGATGATATCTGCGCGCTTCTATAATGCGAAAAAGCAATTTACCATGCCGGTCACAAACGACATGTGCACCCAAGACCCTGTATGTAAGAAGATAATGGATAACGATCCGCTGGAACATAAGTTAGCTACTCCGAAACTGCTGCAAAGCATACTGTTGGGACAGATATCCAGTATCTTGTTTAAACACAAGATCAGGACAGATACGCTCTTCTTGCTCGCCGGGGCGGATACATTCGTAAACTCAGGAGTTAGCAGGAAGATATTCGAAGGGATAAAATTCAAAAACAAAGAGATACACGAATACCCCGGTATGCGCCACAGCCTCACCATGGAACTCGGGCGGGAAAAAGTATTTGCCGATCTGCTGAAATGGCTCAATAAACGAATCTAAAAATATCACGCGTGAAGGAAACGGCATGATAGATTCGATGGTAAAAGATGTCCTGAAAAATATCACCATCGGGAACGTCTTAGAGGCTATCAATAAAAAATACGGCAATAAAACAGCTCTCAGGATAAAGAGCGAAGACGGTTCATTCAGAGAGATCTCCTACATAAAGTTAGGCCGCAGGGCGGTCAGTATCTCCTCCGTACTTATAAATCTCGGCGTCAACAAAGGTGACAGGGTTGCCATACTTTCCGAAAACAGGCCTGAATGGGCAGCCGCCTACTTCGGCATCATCTCCTGCGGCGGCATCATACTTCCGATAGATGCAAAACTCACTGATAATGAAATAAAGTTCATACTCAATGACAGTCAGGCAAAATGTATATTTGTAAGCGAAAAGCACCTGGAGGCCGTAGATAAAATAAAATCGAACCTTCCAAACCTTAAAAAAATAATACTTTTCGATAAAACCCGTCGCGACGACATCATACAGTTAAATAAGTTAAGGCCGCATCGCGGGAAAGAAAGAGAGCGGCAAATATATCCCGAAGACACAGCAATAATAGTTTACACTTCCGGCACAACAGGTATTGCAAAAGGCGTTGAAATAAGCTACAAAAATCTACTATTCCAGATCATGGAATTCGGACAGACAATACGCTGCACACCCAAAGAAAGATTACTCTCCATCCTACCGCTTAACCATATGCTCGAAATAACCGGAGGGCTTATCACGCCGCTTTACGCGGGTTCATGCGTTACGTATTGCGATACCTTAAAGACAAATATGCTGATGCCGCTTATGCAAGAGACCGGCACCACAGCTATCATCTGTGTGCCTCTGGTTCTTAAACTCATACGCTCAGGGATAAGTAAAAAAACTATGAAGCTATCCCCTTTAAAACAGAATGCATTTAACGCCCTTCTCTCGTTTTCTAAATTCATGCTGAAATTTAAGATACGGATAGGAAGACTGCTATTCCGTTCGGTCCATAAGGAATTCGGCGGACGCCTGCACACATTTGTAAGCGGGGGTGCGCCGCTCGATATAGACGTAGAGACAGACATGAATGCCCTAGGCTTCAGGATACTGCAGGGGTATGGACTGACCGAAACAGCTCCCGTAATATCGGTCAATACATTCACGGATAATAGGTTCGGCTCCGTCGGCAAACCTCTGCCAGGCGTAGAGATCAGGATACTGAAAGAAAAAGATAGCGACCCAACCGGTGAAATACTGACACGCGGGCCGCATGTCATGAAGGGATATTTCAGAAACCCTGAAAAGACTGCTGAGGTTATAAAAGACGGATGGTTCTATACCGGCGACTTAGGCTACATAGATAAGGATGGGTTCCTTTTTATATCCGGCAGAAAAAAGAATATGATAATTTTAGGCGGAGGTAAGAAAGTATTCCCTGAAGAAGTCGAAAGCGTCATTGGAAAAAGCCCTTACATAAAAGAATTATGCGTCCTGCCGAGAATAGCGCTTCAGGGACTGCGCGAAGGACATGAAGAAGTATACGCGCTCATCGTACCAAACCTTGATTTTTTCGAACAAGGAAAGATGGCTACGAAAGAAAATGTGGAAGCAAAAATATCATCTGAGATAGCCAGGCTCAGTAAAGAACTGTCTGCATATAAAAGAATAATGAATTTCGATATATCTTATGAAGAATTACCTAAAACCGTTACAAGAAAAATAAAACGCGATGCTGTTAGTGAGCTGGTTAAGAAGCTTCAGTAGGCCCTGCTATTTTCCTTCTATCCATTTTTCATCCGTCACAAAGTGAGCGATCGTTGTCCGCCCGACATGTGAATATACGACATGTATAAGTCCGTTCTTGTCCTGCAGGACTGATGGATAAGTGCTCACACTACCCGCCTCATACTGGATCATCTTTCTGACCGGCCATGTTTTGCCATCGTCATAAGAAAGCGCTATAGTAATCCCCGCACGGTCTTTTTTGGCATCATTAGACACAAGAACAACATGGCCATTTTTCAGTTTTAACATTTCCAGCGCGGTGCCTGGATTCTTTACATCGGAAAGCTTCCAATCACCCCAATGATAACCACCGTCGCGGCTTATAGCCTGCCATGCAAGTCTGGGCCACATGCCGGTGCGCATAAGCGCAAATAGGCTTGAATCGGCTCTCTGAATTATCGTAGGCTGTATACCAAATAAGAAAAACATATACTCAGGGCCTTGCCATGTTAATCCATCGTCTTTGGAAATAGCTACGGCCGAGGATGTGCACAGGTCTGTATAAATAGGAAGAACTATGGCTCCATCTTTAAGGCATATCGGGCGGTTTTTTGGTAAAAACCATGTAAGCTTACCCAGGTTACGTGCCATATCCCAGGTATTACCAAAATCCATGGACGTCTTCACCCGTATAGTGTCCTTGACCAGTTTGAACACTCTCTTTTCTTCAGCCCATATCAGCCATAACTTTTTATTGCGGTCGAGAAAAAGAACGGGATTTTTGGTAGAAGAGTCAGATGCCTGATGAACAATATAAGGAGTGCTCCATTTAACTGAGCCAATCGGCTTTCTCGATCCCCATAGAACCGCTTTTGGACTGGAGCGCGTCGCGGCATACCAGACCGTGAACAAGTCCCCGTTAGGAAGCTCAACTATAGCGGGAGCGTGGGACGAAAGAAGTTCGCCCGGTTTAAAAATAAATTCTTTATACGGCAGCGTTTCAGCAAATGCCGGAGAATAGAAAATTGAAATTAAAAGTATTGCGGTAAATATTTTTTTAAGCACGCGTCCCCCATTTTTCCCAATAAATATTTTCTTTTTTAAATTTGTCCTTTGGCTTATCTTCAAACGTAGGATATCCTATCGGGATAATATTAAGAGGGATAATGCCTTCGGGAATATTAAGCTGCTTTCTAACCGCATCCATTCTGTCTTTTTCAGGATAAACTGCCGTCCATACAGCGCCTAACCCCAGGGCTTCAGCAGCAAGCAATATGTTCTCCGAAGCACAGGTAGCGTCGACGATAGCAAATTCCTCCTTACTCTGAAACGCTTTTGCCGGTATAGCACAAACGACTATTGCAGCTCCGGCCTTATCCAGCATTTTAGCGTAAGGCATCGCATTCGCAAGCGCATCCAGGGATACGCGATCTGTAATTACCACAAACGCCCAGGGCTGCATATTAACGGCCGTAGGGGCTGCCATGCCGGCTTTCACAATAGTGGTAAGGTCGTCGGGCGAGACCACTTTCCCGGTGAAGTGGCGGACGCTCTTACGGTTATGAATAACCGTCAATGCGTCCTGTGATATTGTTTGGTTTTGCGCAAAAAGAAGGCTGCATGAAATAACACTAAAAAATATTACTATATAAGATATCGCTACTTTCATGCAGCCCCCTTTAAAATAAACTTATTTCAAACTAGAATGACCAGTTCGCAAGAACCATGAACTCCATAGGCTTCTTATTGCCATTGTAGTTGGCAAGACCTACCTGAAGTCCGTCTAGCGAATGGGTGTAGTTTACAAGCCCTAACTGAAAACCATGCATCTCTTTGGAATAATTGACTATCCCACCCTGGAAACCTTTAAACGATCCGTCATTATAATTCACTACTCCTAAATTTGCACCGATCGCCTGTCCCCTCGTAAAATTCAGAGTGCCGTACTGGACACCGTGCATAAATCCTTCCGTCCAGTTCACCAATCCCCACTGCGCACCAGTGAAATCACCTTCGACAACGTTAACCATACCATACTGCAGGCCTACACAGCGCTTTGCTACACGGTTAAGAAGAGCGGCCTGGACACCGTAAGCTGACCCATCTACCCAGTTTCCTATGCCAAACTCGGCACCATTTACATCGCCGGTGGTTTTATTCACACCGATAGCGAGATCTAATCCGGTCATATTTTTATTAACGGCATAAAGTGCGGTAAGTCTTACACCTTTGATAGACTCGTTTTCAGGAACCATCTGGACTGGATTGAACAGCGCCAACTGAACCGGCTTGGCTTCTTCGGCTCTGGCAATTTGCGGCACAAGCATCAAACCCAATAAAACTAAAACTACTAACTTCTTTACCATAACGCCTCCTTTTGTTTTAAGCTTTAACTTGTAAAGCTTACCCTCCCCTGCCTACCTTCTTATCTTTGTAACTTTAGCACCGTTAATACTAAGATCATACATAAGCCCTTTTTCGCCGAACACAAAAGCAACTATCGGTTTGTTGGAAATCGCACTGCTGAGTTGAGTGCCCGCGCCTACTGTTATTACTGCAACAGACGCGTCAACACCGACTTTCCAACCGGCGCTGTCTCTGAAATTTTTCAAGGCTTCATCTGTCATAAATGCAATAATGATAGTCTTCTTTTGCCCGCCCAGCTGGAGCCCTATAGAAGCTGCGGCCGTACTATAATAATCCACCGTCTTGCCATGTATTCTGAGAGCCCCTTCGCCATATTCACCACCTATACCGATAGCCCCTTTAAAAACTCCGGGGAAAATCAATAGCCCCTTAGCCCTGTTTATTACATCGTTGCCGCCTTTTATATCTTTAAGATTTTTAAGCGCTACTTCTACTCCAGCATCTATATCCTTTGCGCTTACGGCATATGAATATGCCTGCGAAAAACACGTAAATGCAAAGGCCATGCATAAAATAGCACTCAACACTTTTAACTTTCGCATCCTTCCCATGCTACGCCTCCTTATTTTCTAAAACCCGGCTATGTAGAAAATTAAGCCCTATTATTACTTGTATACAAAATCTCCACCTTTTTCCTGGCCCATGGGGTCCGTCGTAAGAATTTAAGGCTGGATTTAATGCTAGGATCTTTTGCAAAACAATTTATTCTGATCCTGCGGGACATCTCTTCCCAACCGTATTTTTCTACCAGATGAGTAAGGATCATTTCAAGAGTAACGCCGTGAAGAGGGTCTTTATGTTTATTATCTATCATTTAACACCTTGTTAAACACCATAATTCTGTTAAGTCATAAAAAATTCAGATTTACCATCTTGAAATAGCTACCAAAGATGGTATACTTTAATTGGGGCACGAATACATTACAACCTAAGGCGGGTGGTCCCAATGAAAATAAGATTACTGATTCCTATCGCTACAACCATTTTACTTATGGTATTCTTGTGCGCTACCGTTTGCTGGACGGCACAAGCCGCGGCACAGTATGTCATGGCACAGGAAAAAAAGAACGCTCTTATTCAATCCGTAGAAGAGAATGTAGATGTACTGCGGGCATGCCTACCGCCATATTCACGAATGTCTCAGGGGGGCGCGCCTCTTTCTATAGACCCTAAGACTGTTTCGGAAATAGCTGAATCTGTAAGATCTGAGGCTAACTAGCGGCTTACCCGCACCAAAATATTAATTACCAAAAGCCCTTAAATTTTCGTTTATTCCTTTACGGGCTGCATCCATTAGCTTGGAGATATTTTCTTTCTCCTCGCTTACAATCTTGCGCTCATTTTCCCCAACCATCTCCATGCGCGCTTCATCAAGGTATTTCATATCGCTTTCACAGTATCCGGTAATAAAAGTGAGCCAGCCGTTAATTATAGGAAGCGCATCTTTGTCGTTGCGGTCACTTGCAAGAGAAAATATCTTAAGCATTTTAAAATAAGATTCGATCGTGACGAGGGCGTAGTTATTGATCTCGAAAACACGTTCCAGTGTGCGGATATTTTTAGGATTTGTGGTGTTTATGGCTTCAGGAAGTTTATACCCCATAGCTGTCATCGATGCCCGCACCTTATCTATATCTTTCAGGTGGTCATCCTCAGGCCAGGCAGCTATAGGTGATAAAAGTATGCACCCGGTAATAATACAAACCGTGAGATTGTGTAATTTCATCGCCATATAGTATACCATAAAATATTTTTTATGCAAAATTAGGAGTTAAAATTATGCCTATGCTTCACGTTAGCAGATCCCGGGATTATTCCGCTTTGCGGCAAATGCTTTCACTGTCACTCTTAACACTCTATTTTTATATCAAGAGGTGCCAGCAAAGAAAGAACTTCCGGAGATGAAAACTTAGCCTGCCTAAGCTTGTTGTTTGCGGGATCGATATAATAGTTTCGGGCTGTAGTAAAATCAGCCTTTTCCAGGACGGTATAATGAAATTTACTGCCATTCAGATCGGAACCTGAAAAATCGGATTCGGTAATATCGGCGTTGACAAAATCTGTCCTGCGGATGATGCATTCAATGAACCGGCTGCGTTTCATTTTAACGGCGCTGAAATTGCACATTTCGATCTTGCACTTTTTAAAACTCCAGTCCAGCAGGAAAGGATTTACAGCACTGAATATAGTTCCGATAAATTTACATCCTTCAAAAGTTACCTGCCGGAAACTACAGCCATCTATTTTTACATTTGAAAGATTGCATTCAAAAAATATACAGTCAATAAACAATGTTCCGGAAAATCTGCACCCGGTAAAATCACACCTGTTGAATGTGCATCCGGAAAATTCTCTTTTAGCGAGCTCCTGCCCCGGCGCGGCAACACTCTGAAATACCTTACCTTCAAATGATTGTTCTGTAAATGTCATATATACCTTTTTATGAGTATGATTATAACATATGACATAAATTGTAAGTGCGGTTTATTTTTTATGGTTTTATATATTCTCTCTTGCATGTAGCGAAAATGCGAGTATATTTATATATATGGCTAGAAAAACTGACATTTGCGTTATGTTTTATATTCCATTTTTTATATCATGTTTATGGACAGCATTCTCCGCCACACCTACCCATGCGGAAATGCCCATATCCGCAATATTCTCCGAAGGGTCCGAATCGGTTGTCCTGATCGGGGCTGACATAGATAAAAAAAACCCCATTATTGGAAGCGGATTCATAATAAGCCCTGACGGCCTTATAGTTACAAATTACCACGTGATAAAAGACTCCGAAAAAATAGTCGTAAAACTTAAGAACAATAAATACTACGCAGGTGCGCGCATAATAGGTTCCGACCCTGAGAAGGATATCGCCCTGATAAAAATTAAAGCCGGCGGGCTTAAGGCCGTCACCATGGGAAACAGCAACAATATAAAAATAGGTGAAAAAGTAGTGGCGATAGGAAACCCGCTCGGTCTGGAAAGCACTGTCGCAGACGGACTGATAAGCGCACTGCGAACTATGGAGAATGGGCGGAAGCTGCTGCAAACAAGCGTGCCGTTATCGACAGGCTCCAGTGGCAGCCCTCTCTTCAATCTTAACGGTGAGGTCATAGGCGTAAACGTATCAGGACGCACTGAAGGGCAAAACCTGAATTTCGCGGTACCGATAAACTCCGTGCGGTCGCTTATGCTGAGCGCCGGCTACAAGGATCCGGAAAATAATGCCGGCACAATATATACAGTCAAGCCTAAAGATACTTTATACAGTATTGCTAAAGCGTTCAATACTACTCCAAAAAATATAATGACCCTGAATAATCTGTCAGATTCTACGATCGTTGCAGGAAAACAGCTGAAGCTTCCCTCGCGACGTTAAAAGCGGATGCGATAAAAAGTTGTTGACAAATAATCAAATTTATTTTATTATAAATCATGCCTAAAGACACAAAATATACCTATAAAAAAACAATACGTTTAAGCAAAGGTATAAAATCCATAATAGACAGGACTTTTAGAGAAGTCTGCCAAAAAACAGGCCGTAAGTTTTCATACGGCAGAATAGCGCGAGCGTTTTGGTATTCCCTGGCTCACGAGCCTGTTCTTCGGAAAAAATGCGTAAATCTGGTATGCAAAAATATGCTAAAAGACGCTGATAAAAATCCTATTAATCACATCCAGTAAAGATTTCCGCCTATTACCACTGCATCAGTTCTATCGGCAACCCATCAGGATCTTTTATCTCAGCACGCACACAGCTACCCAGATCAACCGGCTCGGCAGATAAGGCTACGCCTTTCTCTTTAAGATGGGCCACTGCAAGATCCATATCGTCAACCTCTATAGAAATCGCATTATATCCTACGTGCAGATTTTTTTTAGGTTTAGGGCCAGACTCTGCATATGACATAAGTTCAAGCCTTGTGTCACCCAGATCAAGATACACATATTCTTTTAACGTCCCGATACCTTCAACAGCCTTTCTTTCGGCAAGCGTAAACCCGAGTATCTCGGTATAAAACTTTATCGTCGCTTCAATGTCGCTTGGTATTAATTCAACATGATCTATTCTTTTAAACATATTCCCTTTCCTTATTGGCCTTACTCAACATTTCCTCGGCGTGGGTAAGAGAGATACTGCTCTCTTTCTCCCCGCTCATCATCTTTGCCATCTCTTTTACGCGGCCATCTCTATCGAGAGGCTCCACGGTCGTCAATGTCCGGCTTCCTGAGGCCTTTTTCAGGACCTTAAAGTGACGATCGGCAAAACTGGCGATCTGCGGTAAATGTGTTATGAGGATCACCTGACGATCCCCGGCAAGTCCGCAGAGTTTCCTGCCTATAATACTGCCCAGCCTTCCGCCTATCTGGGCGTCGATCTCATCAAATATCAGCACGGGTATTGGGTCTACTTTCATAAGCGATTTTTTCAGCGCAAGCATAACACGCGCCGCCTCACCTGATGAAACTATAACAGCCAGGGGTTTCAGTTCCTCACCCAGGTTTGGGCTTATAAAGAATGCGACATTATCGGCGCCATCCGGGCCGGGATCGGCAGAACTCATACGGCACTCAAACCGCACATGCGCTATTCCGAGCTCCTTAAGCTCTGACTCTATAGTCTTTGAAAGGGACTCCGCGGCTTTGCGGCGCTCTTTTGTGATCTTGGCGGCGGCGTCCTTCAGAGACTTCGCAATCTTCTTCATCCTCTCCTGCAATTCACCATCATTATGTTCAAGATTTACAAGAAAATCGTAACGCTCTTTCGCTTTAGCATAAAAAGCTGCAGCGTCTTCGATCGTAGGTCCGTATTTTCTTATAATGTCATGATACGCGTCGCAACGCTCGGCAAGTTCCCTCGCTTCTTCCGGCTCAAATGAAAGTCCTTCTTCGTAATCACGCAATTCCGACAGCACCTCATCAGACAACGACTGAAGGCTCTCCACTTTCGCAGTAAGCTTGGATGTGTTCTTATTGATAGATGACAGAGTTTTCAGGAAAGGGAATGCTTTTGAAACAGCTTCACTCACACCGCTTTCCTCATTCTCAAATATGCCGATGAGAGCCACAATATTCTCGTGCAGGCGCTCACGGTTCTGCAGCTGCGCCTCTTTCTCTATCGTCTCATCGTACTTCTTTTTATCCAGGCTCACGCGCTCCAGCTCGCGGACCTGATGGCTTAAGAAATCCATGTCGCGCTCTCTTGAAAGAGCACCGTCCTTTATCTCCTGAATCGCACGCTGAATACCGGCATATTCCTCATAAAGCCCGGCATATGTTTTCTTAAGAGGCACAATCCCGCCGCAAAGCCTGTCGAGTATCTTTATATGCGACGAAGGCTCCAGGAGCATCTGATGGTCATTGGGTCCGTGAAAGTCTACAAGCATGTCGCCAATAGCTTTAAGCTGGCTTAAGGTAATAGCAAATCCGTTTATTTTGATTTTATTTTTACCTTCGGGAGTGTAAGTGCGGTTTATGATTATATGCCGGTCGGCACCGTCCAGATATTCTTTAAATAGCTCATTTTCAGCTATCAACTCAGCGGAGAGCTCTATTAAAAGTTCAACAATGCATGGGGTTTTCGGATCGCGCATTTGTCCTGTATCAAAACGCTCACCAAGCGCATATCGAAGCGCTCCGATAAGTATCGATTTACCCGCGCCCGTCTCGCCAGTAAGGACATTCAGTCCTTTTCCAAACTCCAGAGAGAGCTTATCTATAAGGCCGTAATTCTGTATAGTCAACTGTGTAATCATGCAGCAGTAATTTTATATCAAATAAAAAATCACCGCAACAACTTTCGTCCGGCATAAAACTATGGCATTATGCAGTGTTTTGTATATAATTATATGCAGCCATACAAAAGAAAGGATTCGTCCATGCATAACTTTATCGGGGAATTGTTCGGAACTATGGTACTGGTATTGCTTGGCGACGGGGTTGTCGCAAATGTCCTCCTGAAAAAAAGTAAGGGTGAAAATTCCGGCTGGATGGTCATTGCCAGCGGATGGGGTTTAGGCGTGGCTATCGCCGTCTATGTTGCCGGCTGGGTAAGCGGAGCACATCTGAATCCTGCCGTTACTTTAGGATTCCTGGTTATCGGAAAGATAGCGCCAAAAGATGTCCCGTATTATCTGGCAGGTCAGCTAATCGGCGCTTTTCTGGGCGCAGTAATTGTATGGCTGGCATACCTTCCGCACTGGAAAGTAACGGAAGACCCGGATAAAAAACTCTCAGTTTTCTGCACAATGCCTGCGATACGCGACTACAAATCAAATCTGCTTTGCGAAATCATCGGCACGGCTATGCTCCTCATGGGCATTCTTGGAATATTCAATATTCACAATTCTATCGGCACCGGCATAGGGCCATATCTGGTCGGCATGCTCGTCTTCGCCATAGGTCTTTCTATCGGCGGACCCACAGGTTACGCCATTAATCCGGCACGCGATCTCATGCCGCGCATCGCTCACGCGGTTCTTCCCATACCCGGTAAACGCGATCCCGACTGGGCGTATTCATGGGTTCCTGTCGTCGGGCCATTGATCGGAAGCATATTAGGCGCAGGATTGTATCATATAATATTTTAAAGGTAGGAGCGCTATCTAAACCGTAAGGGCATCATTAAAGGTTTGTTATTTCCTGGCCAATTTCACATCTATTATTTTCACCTTGAAATCATCGACACTACTAGCCATCGAAAAAGGATATTGCTCACGCTCTATATTAACGATGTCGCCCTTAAGACGTATCTTATACTTTCGCGCTTCTCCCTGCGGGATAGGTTCAGTCAGTGCATTTTTTAACACGGCTTTTTTTATCGGGTAACCATCTTCGTCGTAGTAATTAATCTCGAATGTCAGATTAGCTATATTTTTAGATCCATTATTCTTTAATTCCGTACAAAGATAGGCGACAACCGGATGCATGTTATAATCAAAATTAATGTCGGCCTGCGCTATCTCAACATTTCCTATATAGTCTTTCCCCTCATCCGCTATTGCTATTTGTGTAGTTAGGCACAACGCGGACAGCATGCAAATTTCTATTATATAATGTATGTTTTTTTTCATTTTATCCCCTTTATTCGATCCATTTTATTCACCAGTCCGTCTATTATATAACAACGGAAGGGAGATGTCTCCTACGCTGATCTTGCCGGTAAATTTATGCGCCGTTCTATTAGCCATCCCTTTTTTCAACAACCCGAAGGTTATAGTTCTATCAGCCTTGATCGCACAGCCTAAAGGCTTCCCCGTATCCGCATCTAATCCGGAAGGAATATCTAAAGACAGGATCGGGGCTTTGCTTTTATTAAGTGCATCAAACAGCTTTCGATAAAATTCGCCGATCTCACCGTGAAGACCAATACCAAAAACAGCGTCTATGATAAGATCGCACTTAGCGATCCCTTTTTTCAGTTCAAGAATACCGGCTGCACCCTTGACAGACTTTACAGGCGCGCTCATTTTACGCAGGATCCGGTAATTCATCCCGGACTCTTCGCTGAAATTCTTTTTCTCTCCTGCCATATACACGGCAA
The DNA here is from genome assembly GCA_041663425.1 of Candidatus Omnitrophota bacterium. Lineage (GTDB taxonomy): Bacteria > Omnitrophota > Gorgyraeia > 2-01-FULL-45-10 > 2-01-FULL-45-10 > FEN-1322. Next base: position 4,034 of record JBAYMS010000034.1, on the reverse strand, counting down.
TGCGGTATCCTCTATTCACTAAATGGCGCGCGCAAACAAACCCATCCCCTCCATTGTTGCCATAACCGCAAATCACAGCTATCCGCCCGGCAGAGCTTCCCGAGAGCATATTAACCGCTTCGTCACAGGCAGAACGCCCGGCATTTTCCATAAGTATAGACGCGGGAATACCGTAACGCTCCGTTGCGATAGCATCCATCCTCTTCATCTGTTTTGCAGTAACAGTTTTCATTGAAATATGTATGTTAATAATACTTTTAGCTAGGCTTTTGACATCCAATCAAGCGCCTCCAAAATTACTTCCTTAGGAGGGTATTGATGGACGCCTTCGAATACTTTTAAATTTGATTTTACTCCTCTGCCGGTTAAATATTTGTGTGCATCCATTACTTCTTTATATCTAAAATCACCTTTGCCAACACAGTGAAAGACAGCCACCTTTTTTGATACCTCGCCAAATCCAAACCCATCTGCACACGGTATCACTCCGCGGAAATTATCGGGAGCCCTATATGCCATAGTATATGCCATGCGGGCACCGCCGGAAAAGCCTGCTGTATAAAGCCGCTCCGGGTCAATGCTATACCTGTGCCACACATCATGCAGCAATGCATCCTGAGCATCCATATTGTCATTTACTGATGAATCGTTTTTAACGTCCAAGGAACCTACCACGATCCAATGCTGGTTTATTGCTGCGCTTGAAAATAACATAGCTATTAACTCGCCAGCTCCTTCGGAATCGAAACAAAATAAAACCGGCCATTTCTTTAATGGATCATAATCAGGCGGCAAATATACAATGTATGAATGTTTTCCGTCTTCACACTTTATAGCACTATGCGACAAGGCCGTATTTTGAGCAAATCCTTTACTTGTAAAATTAACCACAAAGACCAATAATAAAAAACATATAAATATTTTTTTGATATGAGAAGTCTTAGATGCGTAGCTCCGCTTAATGTTGTTTTCGTCCATAAACGTCTCCTTATTTTCTATAGCCCTGTATCGTCGACACCACATATCATATTTATAGAAACAATTCGGCTTAGAAGCGAGCCGCGGCTCGATCCTTTCCCAAGATCCATACCGGTAACAACGACGCGGTTGACTACCCGTGCATGATCAATACCGCGGTCAGGTTTTCGGTAACCCCAGGTGCTATGGATAACGTAAGGTTTTCCATTATACATACCCAAAAATAGCATTATGTGGTTATCCAGACGGATCAATGTTATTCCGCCAATCCCTTTTTCTGATAAGGCCTTCGCTTTCTCTTCATCACTTGAATGCTCGTCAAACTTACCCAAGAGCATACCTACTTGGGCCTGCGCCGAAGAATTACGCGGTAAAAATATTCCCACAGCGGCAAACACCTCCTGCAGAAATTGAGAGCAATCCTGTTCACCATTCATTCCTCCCCAACCATAAGGGGTATTGATAAGCTTGAATGCCTGATCAATAATATTCCGCGGCGTATATGCAAGATATCCAAAATTTATTGCCGCCCTTTTGATATACGCGTTCTTAAATACCGTCGATCCGTCTGCCATACGAAAAGGAATAAGCACCTCGATAGCTCTTTGATCTGCAAACCACTCCAGCGGAAATCTTGTTCCCATCCGGACATAATCATGATAAAGCGTAAGGCCGGGATCTAAAAAGATATCTGCCTTCTGATCCGTAACCACGCAAAAATCCGTCTGATTGATATAATTTTTTAATTCTTCGATCGGCAGGAAAGAAATTTTATTCTTCTTGATCCAGCCTCCGCTCGATACCCCCAAAGCATATACCCATTCCCCGTCGCTAGTCTCATGCAGGATCGCAAGCGGTGCGCCCAGGTCGAGAGAATTGTTTTGGAGTTCGTCGAAATTTACATCTCCCCGTTCTTCATAAAGCCCTTCGTCGGTCGGCAATACCCGTTGGTCGGCGTAATTGACAACCAAACCGTATTTCAATTTTATATCGGGAGAGATGCTGTCCAGGTTCATGTTTTTCTTGAGATTTAAGTAAAATCTCTTATCGGGCCGCAGGCCTGAACGCAAATAATACTTTTTACCAATAAACGAATCAAAATTTTTTTTAAGCTCCTCTGATATTTTCCCGCCGGGATACGTCCGGCCAAGACTTGTAACATCCTGTGTAAGCTTCAGAGTTTCCTCTGTATTTTTATTAAAGGAATCGATCCCGGTGCTATCAAGTATCACTCTATCCGCAAAAGGTTGGCGCGCGATCCAAAAACCCGGGCTCTTCATCTCTCTGCTTGTGCCGGGGATAACGGCGGGGGCGGCGTAGTGGAGCTTTTCCTCTTTATTAGAACAGCCAAGACAGAGAAAAATGAGGCAGAGACAGCATAACTTTATGCGTTTATAATGCATCCTATTCCTGTTATTATTTGTAAAAAATGAGGCCACTTTCCGACGAGCAGATGAAAGCCGAAGCTTCCTTCTCTCCTACGGCCGAGCCGTCTCCGGGTTTTGCCTCTGGGATAAATATATCATGCAATCATCGCAGGGTCAAGGGCTGCCCGGGATATCAATAAAACAAAAGCGAGGCCTAAAAAAGGCCTCGCCTGAATTAAATACTGATAAATGGTTATATGATTAGGTTATATTTTTCGGCGCCTAAGTAATAATCCCCCTAATCCTAAACCCAAAAGCGATAACGAAGCAGGTTCAGGAACAGCCGATCCTCCCGTTACAAATATATCTAAACTATCCCCTTTCATATCAATAACATCGTGTGTAGCATTCATAGTGCCGATCCCGCCTGTTATATAAAAGTGAGAACCTATAGGCGCAGTACCTGTAGTAGGAATGATCCTGCCAAAAACAAAAGAGAATTCATCGCCAGGGGCTAAGCTCAAAGTATCAAACTGATCCAGAAAATTATCTGCGGGGCCGGGTCCATAACTAAACGTGTAATATGTGACAAAAGAAGGATCTGACGGATCCAAGCTTAAGCTGGAGCCAAATAAATATCCGTCGATCATGGCCTTAGTAAAATTTTGATCCGACAAACTGCTGTTTGTTAATGTTGCGTTCAGCGTTATTGTGTCACCTTGCCCCACATTAACTGCGTCTTTTTCAAAAGACCAATTCCAGATCACAGAACAATGCGCATTGCTGACACAAACCAAAGTGATAAAAAATAACATAAATACAGCTATTCTTGCTAATTTCATATAAACTCCTTTTTCTATACTATAAAGCATAAAGTGTGCCAAAAATAGAAATAGCGCTGATATCTGTAACTTATTGCTAATAAAAGATTAAGGATCCTACGTAAAAGATGAAAGGCAAATCATATGTATAGAAAAATATACACCTTGGGATTTTATTCAATACTCGGGAGGATGGATTGAAGGCATGAGCAATAATTATTTTTTTATCGCCCAGCGCAGTATTGCGCTTTTGGATCGTGGATTGTCGAAACATTCCTTAGGTGTCGGACGTATCGGATCGCGGCAAATATCGGAATAGATGCCAGCATCCATTCCATCCCGGAAAGACTTAACCACCCTGTTATCTTCACCGGAGTGAAAGGTTAAAATAGCCACCCGGCCATTGGGCTTAAGACATAGCGGCAGACTTCTTAAAAACTGCTCCAGCGCCGAGAACTCGTCATTAACCTCGATGCGCAGAGCCTGAAAAGTCCGCCTGATCGATGTAGTTATTTCATCACGAGAAGCGGCAGGCGCGATGGAGGTTAATACTGCTTTTACAGTATCCGCAAGCGCTTTAGTTGTATTGATTTTATCACGATCTTTATGGATAGCGCTGGCGATCGCTTTTGCGTAAGGTTCGTCTGAATTTACAAAAAGTATTTTTTCCAGGACTTTTTCGGAGATCGCTTTGATCAAAGCCGAGGCTGGCCGGCCGCGTTCGGGATTAAATCTTAAGTCCAGCGGCCCCTCCCATTTAAAGGTAAAACCCCGGGACGGATTATCCAATTGCATCGATGAAACTCCCAGATCCGCCAAAATGAAATCAAACCCTCCGCCCGCGTCGGTAAGTAATTTATGGATACCT
>JBAYMS010000033.1:0-17733 GCA_041663425.1 Candidatus Omnitrophota bacterium | reverse complement strand
TCACGGATCGTTAGACGGTCTAACTCCGGCAGAGTTCACCAAGGCCTGGAAAGAACAACAAAAAACACCAGAAATTCACCTTACGAGCTGTGCAGTGTAAGGGGTAAGGTCAGGCATCCTGTTCTCCTGTAGGAGTTATAATATAGCATATTTCTATGGGTAATTCAACGAATGCTTGCTGCTTGACACCCCCTCCTTTTAGTCCTACAATATTTCCATGGATGACAATAAGGCTATCATAGATCTCAGAAGCTCCAAAAACATTATCGAATTCCTCAAAGCACCTACGCTTAAAATATCTGAATTATTAACCGGTCTGATCGCCTCGGATAAAAGCGAGTATAAGTTATCGGCCGGACACCTAGTCCAGGCTGCGATAAAATGTAATCTTTATGAACAGCTTGGCCGGGAGATAAAGCATTATAGAGACAAGGGCAAGATTAAAGAGGATTTCTTCTCAACTGATAAGCAGCGCGCGACGTTGCGCGAAATGCTCGAATTTATAGATAAAGACTCGCCGGATGAGGATCGCTTCAAGGCTATGAAGTCGATTTTCCTAAGGGCAATTTCAACTGAGGCCACTGCCGAAGATGAGGCTTTGGCATACGAACTCATGCAGATAGGGAAAAAATTGGAAAGCAATGATATAATCGTTCTTAAGGCGATTTATTTACTTTATAAAAAAATCGAAGCTGAAAACAGTCCTGCTAAGGTGGCTAATGATGGCGTACAGGGGTGGGTTACCTATGTTACCAAAAATAGCGGTCACAATGTAAAAGAGTTAACATTGCTGAGCGAACAAAGATTAACCGATCTTAAGATTATATCAGGTCGAAAATATCCAGACGGTAGTGGCATGTATAATGTAGAAACGGCTAGGCTAACACCATTAGGACTAAAGCTCTGCGAGTTCATAACAGCATATCAATAAGATCTATGCTACAAAGGACATAGTAATGGGTATCGACAGATAATATAGGCAAGACGAGCAACCCTATGGATGGGTTGCTTTTTTGTTGCAGGAGAGAGCGATGGTGGAGGTGCGAAAATGGGCTATGCTAATGGGCAATTAAGTGACATAACAATTAATGGCAGGCGCACTATAGAGGCGCTAGACAAACTTGATAAGTCTATTGAAAAACTGGATATTTCCACAGCAAAAGCAAATAAAGTAATGATATGCCTAAATACTTATATGGTAATTTTAACTGTGGCGGTTGTTGTTCTAACCTTCGTGTTGCTAATTAAAGCCTAAAGGAGATTGCATGAGAAAATGGGTCGTGGTGATTATGCTGTGCTCGTTCGTAATGGTCGGTTGTGCGACTACAGGCAATAAAATCGATACTACAAACGTTACAAAGATTCAAGAAGGCGTTACGACTGAGCAAGAAGTTAGCCAGTTACTCGGCAAGCCTTTCATGAAGACGTTATCATCAGATGGTAAAACCATAATGCTGTATCAGTATACGAAGTGTAAAAACAGGATCGAAAACTTTATCCCCGGCGTGAACTTATTGGCTGGCGGTATGGATATGAGGCAGCAGATGTTGACGGTGCTGATAGGCAAGGACGGCAAGGTTGAGAAGTATACGATGAATGATGCAGATAGTGCCGTGAATTATGGGCTATTAAATACGAATAAATAATGTCTTATTAGCTAGTAGCGCACCCTTAAGGGTGCGCTACTATTGTGGATAACCTCAATAATCTAGCTGGTCGATTGTTAATATGTTTTTATTATTGCCGAAATAGCAATGATAGCTGGAATATAAATAATTCTCCGGTGTGATGGCAAGATTTTTGTGGATAGGGTTATTATGTATATATTCCATTTTCTGTTTTAGCATGCCTGCATTCCTTATGCCCTCATCATAAAAACGTTTTTGCCATACCCGTCCGTTTTTATTGTTTATCTTGTTAAATTTTCTAGCTCCAAATTGCCTACATGGTATATCTTTTCTTTAAGGTGCCAAATTAGTGCCTCTATTTCTATCCCCATAAATTCCTGTCCAGGCTTCTGTAGGAGATTGCCTCCGAGATGTGGTGGGATTCGATGACTTCTTTGCCGTCGAGATCAGCGATAGTGCGGGACACTTTGAGTATCTTATCGTAGGCTCTTGCTGAAATGCCCAGTTCGAGTATTGCAAGCTTCAGTAATTCCTCACTCTCTTTATCAAGAATGCAATATCTTTCCAATTCTTTTGATTCCAGGTGGGCGTTGAAATATAAATTGCCGTCTTTGTAACGAGCTTTTTGAATATCGCGGGCTTTGTCGACCCGGTTTCTTATCTCTCCTGAACTTTCTCCACGCCGCTTGTCTGTTAAATTTTCCAGCTTTAATCTCGGAACCTCAAGATGTATGTCTATCCTGTCGAGTAGCGGGCCGGATATCTTTGAAAGATATGTCTGTATCTGAAATGGGGAGCAGTGGCATCCGCGTTTCGGATCGGTGAAATATCCGCACGGGCAGGGGTTCATGGCTGCTACCAGCATGAACTTGGAGGGGTAGGTGAGGCGGTTTGCAACACGTGATATGGTTATAACGCCTTCTTCGAGAGGCTGCCGCATTACCTCAAGGACGTTTCTTTTAAATTCCGGCAGCTCGTCTAAGAATAGCACGCCGTTATGGGCGAGGCTTATTTCGCCGGGTATGGGGTTCGATCCGCCGCCTACAAGGGCAGCGTCGGAAATAGTATGATGAGGTGATCTGAATGGCCGTGTTACGATTAAACCTTTGTTTGAAGGCAGCAGTCCGGCCACACTTTGTATTTTCGATGTCTCTAGGCTCTCTTGCAGCGTCATTTCGGAAAGAATGGTCGGAAGCCGTTTAGCTAGCATGCTCTTGCCGGATCCGGGCGGACCTATCAACAGGACGTTGTGGCCGCCCGCGGCGGCGACCTCGAGTCCGCGCTTGACGTGCTCCTGGCCTTTAACGTCATTAAAGTCGACTTTGTATTTGGTATGATGCCTGGTGATTTCGACGCTATATTTTTGCGGTGCTATTTTTATTCTGCCATTTAAGAAATCTACAACATCCTTAAGCGTATCCAGGGGGTATACCTCTATATTGTCAACAACCGCAGCTTCTTTAGAATTTGCCCGCGGCAGTATGAATTTCTTACGGCCGAAACTTTTCAGAGCCATTGCAATTGGAAGAGATCCTCTGATGGATTTGAGTTTTCCATCCAGCGATAGTTCACCGCAAAAAACGAAATCGCCCAGCGAAGACGAATCTATTGCTCCTTCGGAAGCGAGTATTGAAAGAGCTATAGGCAGATCAAATGAAGAGCCCTCTTTTTTTATATCGGCCGGCGCCAGATTTATAGTTATCTTTCTGGCCGGAAAGGAGAAGTCTGAATTTTTTATCGCGGATTTTATTCTGTCGCGCGACTCTTTAACGGCAGCGTCTGGAAGGCCCACTATGTTTATTCCGGGCAAACCTCCTCCGGTATCTGTTTCTACAGTAACTTCATGCGCCTCAACCCCGATAACGCAGCTTGAAAATATCTTCGCGATCATACATCCTCCAAGTTTATTCAGCCACATGGCTGGCCAAGTGCCTATGTCTCTGACGTAGGCCAAGTTCGTTCAGCCTTAGTTTTCCTCAACGGCATTCTCTATCAGTTCTATTGATTCAGATTCATTTTGGCTGTTTAATTTAACCGATACGACATCGATCCTCCAGTCAGAATAGACGCGGCCATGTCTTTTCATGTAACATAAAGCATTCTTTATAAGATGTTTCTGTTTGAGCCATGTAATAGATAAATGCGGCGGGCCGAGGGAAGAAGAGGTGCGCGTCTTCACTTCGACGAATATCGTCACGTCGTTTTTCTTTGCGACAATGTCTATTTCGCCGAAAGGTGTGCGTATATTTACACCGATAATTTTGTAGCCGCGTTGTTTTAAAAACCCGGCGGCTATTTCTTCACCGATCCTTCCGATCTTCTTATTCTCCCGGCCCTGCATTTTATCCTCCGTATGCTTCCAGAACAACGCGTTCGATCTCGTCCTTTATTTCCCTCTTGAGAGGGAATACGGTGTTGTACCATTTACCATCTTTTCCTTCTTCGCGCGGCATGCTTACGAACAGTCCGTCTTTACCTTCGACCACCCGCAGTCCGTTTATTACAAGGCTGTCGAGTATGGAAAGATCGCAGAATGCTTTTGTTGCGCCGCTGCCGTCCAGCTTGTGCAGCCTGGTTACGGTTAGCTTCAGATCTTCTGTCATTGAAATCACCTCCTTTCTCAAATGAGCTATAACTTGCTCTCACTATAAAGACGGGAAAATAGCGGATTTTGTTGCAAAGAATTTTAAAAAAGTTTAGTTAGCTAGGAAAAAGTTAGCAGTTATAGTATTGCAAATGTTCAACTATTGTGGTAACCTTAATAGTAGAAGAGGGGCTTAACCTTACGGGAGAAGGGCGGCTATTCAGAAAAGCCGAAAGCGTTATCCCAAGTAGGCTAACGCTGCTAAGTCGGTCGGAGTTGTCCGAAGTAGTTTGAAGGACGCCTTGAAAAAGGAGGCGAAAGCCAAAAACGGCCGGCAAAGGTTTTCTTTCGGAAAGGTTAAACCGCTTCTTCGCTGAACCCAAGTTGAAAAAAACTTGGGTTTTTCGTTATCTGCGTGTTTTAATATTATTATCGAAGCGTCTAATGACTTCAGAGGCTTCATCTTTGCCGCCATTTTTCCATGCCTCGTGTATCATTACAAGCATTTTAGTCGATTTGGAATCGGCTACCCACTTTGTGCCCAAAAGCAGAGTAGCTACCAGTAACTGTATGAAGTAACGGGGGAGGATGAAAGAGAGCGCAAACGATATTATGGCGAGTATTAGGTAAATATTTATCCTTCCCATAGTTCTGACCTTCCTTTTCTTGGTGCTTTTTACAGATTCGTAAGCTGAAACCATCTTATCCAGGCATTCGTGACAGCTGGAAATGTGGCTCTCGACCGATATTCTCTCCTCGCCGGACAATGTTCCGTCCAAATAATCCGCCAGTATTATATCGGTAGGATGGTCTTTTGCAGGCTGCCGTATTCTATTTTTCATATTTAATTCCCCTCACTATAAAGACGTAAAAAACCGTCATTTTGTTGCAAGTTATTTTAAAAAAGTTTATTTGCCATGCGCCTAGGCCAATGTTTTAAAAATCCTTTAATTCCTCTCTCAGCTTTTCTTTTGCCCGCTTTATACAGCTTGAAACGGTGCCTTTAGGCATTTTGAGAATTTCCGATATTTCGCGATACTCCATGCCATGCAATAAGTTAAGTTTTATGACCAATCGCTCCTTTTCGGGTAATAGATCTATCGAACTGTCGATTTTTTCAGATAGTTCTCTTTTGCGCGGCGTATCCGAGGCGGGCGATTCTATATTCTCCGCATCGGCGATCTGAATGGGGTTGAGGGTTCCTCCGGCTATCTTTTTCCGCATATGCTCAATAGCGGCATTTCCCGAAACTATTGCCAGCCAGTAAGCTATGCTCTTCCTGTTCCTGACATTACAGAGCTTTCCGCCTATCCATATAGACGCCAAAACCTCCTGGAAAATGTCTTCGGTGTCCTGGCATGCCGGATTGAATCCGTATTTCTTCAATCTATTCGCTATCGAGGCGGATATCAGGGCTGTATATTTTTTTACCAATAATGACCATGCTGCGGCATCTTTGCTTATACATGCCTCTACCAGCATGGTATCTTCTTTTTCGTAGTTTGAATGCATGTAGCGATGGTATCAAAAATATGTTTAAAAGTCAAATATAATTTGCTTTTTCATCAAATTGGTAAAATTGAGCCAAATTTACCCTTCAACAAGCTTAAGGGTCGATCTTAAGCGTTTGTCGAGGGATTGACATATGTTATAAAAGATAGTATACTCATTATAATTAGTAATAATAGATAAAAAGGCCATTATATGGATGAAAATAATAAAGCATCGGAAACGCTGGAAAAAGAGCTGGAGCAATTGCGTCGCAAGATAGCCGACCTGGAATCATGTGAAGGCAGCCGCAAGGATATAGATGAGGTTTTGAGCCGATTCTGCGAATCCACATATAGCACGATCTTTAATGCCGCAAGTGATGCCATATTTATAAGCGAAATAGAGCATAATAAAATAATAGATGCTAATGATAAAGCATGTGAGATGTATTGCTATCCTAAAGAAGAAATGCTCAATCTTACCATCTACGATCTTGGTTTCCAGCAGGAGCCCTTTACTCATCAGGAAGCCGCCAGACTTATGAAGAAAGCTCTGGATGGCGAGCCTCAGCTTTTTGAATGGGTATGTAAGGATAAAGCTGGAAGGCCGTTCTGGGTGGAAGTAAATTTAAGACGTGCCGTTGTCGGCGGGAAATATCATCTTCTATCAGTAGTCCGAGATATAAGTGAACGCAAAAAACTTGAGGACAGCCTTACCAGAATCAATGAAACATTTTTAGCTTTCGGCCCCAATCCTGTCGAAAATATTGACCACCTGACGGCTTTGTGCGGGGAGCTGATGAATGCGGATTGCGCTTTATATAACAGGCTTGAAGACGGCATTCTTTGCACATATAGTCAATGGAAGGCGCCCGAAGATCTTAAAACTAAGGAATATTCAAAAGGCTACATTTGTTATGATCTGGTTGAGCATCGCAGCGACGGAATTACCGTAATAAGAAATCTTCAGGATACTGATTATGTAAAAACGGATCCCAATGTTGCCAAATATGGGTTGCGGACTTTTTTGGGATGTCAGGTAAAGTTTGGTGGACACTTTGTAGGGGCTCTTTGTATATTTTATCAGTATGATTTTGAACCGGCAGAAGACGATAAAAAAGTTATTGAAATAATCGCCTCTGCTATAGGAGTAGAGGAGGAGAGAAGGTCCTCCGAAGACGTATCGCACCTTGCGCGTTTTTCTATAGACCATGCAAATGATGCCATTTTCTGGATCGACAGAGAAGGCCATATCCTATATGTCAACGATACAACGTGTCAATGCCTGGGCTATACGCACGATGAGCTTTTATCGATGAAAGCATGCGACATAGATCCCCGCTATAACCCCGAATCCGCATGGCGCGAACGATGGGAAAACGTAAAAGCGAAAAAAAATTATACCATAGAGACTCTCCATAAGAAAAAGGACGGCACATTTCTGCCGGTAGAGCTAAGCGTTAATTATCTTGAGTATGAAGGCATCGAATATGTTTTTGCCGCAGCCCGCGATATTACAAAACGTAAAAAACAGGAAGAAGCGCTCTTGAAGCGCGATTATCAGCTGGAGATACTTTCCAGGACCAGCTTGCACGTAAACGCTGTTCTCGAAACCCCCGTTATCATGCGTACGCTTGTTACCGCGGCAATGGAACTTGTTGATGCCTCGGGAGGGACGGCAGGGCTTCTGCAGGATGGCAAAATGAAATTTACTGAATATGCTAGAGAGGGAAAACTTCAGCCGATAAATTATGTATTTGAAAGAGGCCAGACACTGCCCGGATGGGTTATAGATACTTCAAAGCCTTACATCTCCAACGACGCTGAGCACGACAATCATGTTTCGCCGGAATTCCGGGCGGACTTCAGTTTGTATAATATGGTTAATGTGCCCATACTGAGTCGCAAGGGTGAATTGTTGGGATGTTTCGAGATCCATAACAAAAATGATAAAGTGCCGTTTGACGCGGAAGATGTATTTATGCTTCAGGGTCTTGCTGCGAGCGCGGCGGTTGCTCTGGAGAATGCGAGAACGTTGGCTGAACGGGATAAGGCGGAATCCGAACGTGTTAAGCTTAATAGAGAGCTCGTCAAGACCAACGCGCGTCTGAAAAAACTGGCTTTGAAGGATACCTTGACGGGGCTTTACAATCATCAATACCTGAATGAAGCCATAGACGCGGAATTTTACCGTGCGAGGCGATACGGCCATCCTATTTCTGTGATAATGCTCGACATAGATTATTTCAAGTCCATAAACGATGTGTATGGTCACGATTTTGGCGATCTTGTCCTTAAGCAATTTGCCTTATATTTAAAGAAGATGGTGCGTAAATACGACACTGTCATCCGTTTTGGCGGAGAAGAGTTTATAATCATATCTCCTGCCGTAGATATGATGAAGGCCCAGATAATGGCACAGAGAATACTGGATGCCGTAGGCCTTTATAATTTTGGGAATAAGGAACATGTCATAAAGCTGAAGCTTAGCATGGCGGTGTCGTCATATCCTGATAATAACGTATCGCACGGTATGGATCTTGTAAACAATTCCGACAAGATACTTTCAAAGGTTAAGGAAGCAGGCGGCAATAGGGTGTTTTCTTCGTATTCGGTATCTGCAAAGAAAAATATGGTGCTGCCGGATCTGGAACCTACAGACGTCCGGTTTCTGAAAGAGAAGATAGATAAATTAAACAGAAGCGGTAAGCAAAGCCTTGTTGAGTTCATATTTGCGTTCGCCAAGACAATAGAGCTTAAAGATCACTATACCGGAGAACATGTTGAGAATACTGTAAAATACTCTACGGACCTTGCCAGACGGCTTCACCTGGCAGCTGAGGATATCGAAAATATACGCGAAGCGTCCGTCCTTCACGATCTCGGGAAAATCGGCATAAGCGACAAAATACTTCTGAAAAAATCGAAGCTTACTAAAAAAGAATTTGATGTAATAAAACATCATCCGCAGATCGCGGCCGATATTATCCGGCCTATACAATTCATGCATGATATAATACCGCTGATACTTTATCACCATGAAAGATGGGATGGTAAAGGATATCCGGCGGGATTAAAGGGCGAGGAGATACCTGTCGGCGCGCGTATAATATCTATCGCGGATGTATATCAGGCGCTGACGTCAAATCGTCCATATCGAAAAGCGTTTCCCAAAAAGGAAGCCATCAGCATTATTAGAAAAGGCGCGGGAACGCAGTTTGATCCGAATATAGTGGATATTTTCATACACATGATAACCAAGGAAAAGGAGAAGGCGTAGATGTCGCACGAGATCGAAGAGAATGAGCTTATAAAGCAGCGCAGGACCAAACTTGAGAACATTGCTAAAAAAGGCATATACCCATATGGCGGCAGATACGACACATCCTCTACCATAAAAGTGCTTAAAGATGATTTTGTAGAAGGCAAAGTTGCTTCAGTGGCCGGCAGAATAATGGCCATAAGGTCGCATGGTAAAAGTTCTTTCTACGATATTAAAGATTCTACCGGCAAGATACAGGCTTACTTTAAAGCGGACATAGTCGGAGCGGAAAATTTTATTCTTTTAAACGACCTTGATATAGGGGATTTTATAGGTGTTAAAGGTGATACGTTTAAGACGCGCACCGGAGAGGCCACTATCATAGCAAAAGAATTTACGATACTTGCGAAATCCTTAAAGCCGCTTCCTGAAAAATGGCACGGACTTAAGGATGTAGAGACCAGGTATCGCCAGAGATATGTGGATCTCATAGTGAATGACGATGTCAGGGGTGTCTTTATTACCAGGTCCCGTATAGTGAGCGAGATAAGGAGATTTCTCGACGAGAAAGGATTCATTGAAGTAGAGACGCCGATGATGCAGTCGATGCCCGGAGGGGCTGCGGGAAAACCGTTTAAGACGCATCACGAAGCGCTTGACATAGACCTCTTTCTGAGAATAGCACCTGAGCTTTATCTTAAGAGACTTCTCGTCGGCGGACTCGGAAAAGTCTATGAGATAAACAGGAGTTTCAGGAACGAAGGCATATCTATAAAGCATAATCCTGAATTTACCATGCTGGAAGTGTATGAGAGTTATTCAGACTGTGCAGGCATGATGCAGCTTACCGAAGATCTTGTAAAAAATCTCGCCCAGAAAGTTCTGGGTAAGACAGAGATAGAATATCAGGGGAAAATTATAGATCTGTCTAAGTGGGAGAGGGTGTCTTTTGCAGAGCTGATGAAAGAGCAGTTCGGTATTGTTCCGTCTGATAGCCATGAGGTCTGGCTTAAGAAGCTTAAAGCCAAAGGTATAGAGATGGAAGGTAAGGATATCACAAGAACGCAGATTATAAATATAGTGGGTGATCTTGTTGAACCCAAAGCAGGCAATCATCCCGTGTTTGTCGTCGATATGTTCAGGGAAATGTGCCCGCTAGCCAAAGTGAAGGCTGATAATCCGGATCTGACTGACAGGTTTGAACTATATATGGGCGGTATGGAGATAGCCAACGCCTATTCAGAGCTTAATGACCCCATAGAACAGAAGAAACGGTTTGAGGATGAACTGCAGGGCGCTAAAGATGGAAAACGGAATATAGACGAAGACTTCGTAAATGCGCTTGAATACGGCATGCCTCCCGCCGGAGGGCTCGGTATCGGCATCGACAGGCTTGTAATGATCTTGACCAATTCACCGTCCATAAGGGATGTTATCTTGTTCCCGCAACTTAAACCACAGAGTCCGGTGGAAGAAAAATAAATTAAAAAAATGAACTGGCAGCTTTTCGTAAGCCTACGTTACCTGACCGCTAAACGCAAAGAGAAATTTATATCTCTGATAAGCCTCATATCTATCCTTGGGGTTGCCGTCGGAGTTGCGGCGCTCATAATAGTAATATCGGTTATGAGCGGATTCGACGAGGATCTTAAAAATAAGATAATCGGGACCTACTCCCATATCGAAGTGGTTTCTGACTATGGCGTCAAACCATCGCAGGATCTCACAGATAAGATAATGGGCGCTAAGCATGTCGTCGCAGTGTCGTATTTTCTTAACGGACAAGCCCTTATAAGTAAAGACGGAAGCGTTGCCGGCCTTATTGTGAAAGGCATCAATCCGCGCGACGAGGTCCGTGTAAATAGCCTTGGCAAATACATGAAAAGAGGCACGCTCTACGACCTGAAGGATAACGGAATTGTACTGGGCAGTGAGCTTGCCGGCAGGCTTGATGTAAATGTGGGCGACACGATATCTTTAGTATCTCCGGCTTTCATAAAAGAGAAGAAGCTAAAGCTTTCGAATATGTTCTCTGTGGATGGTAAAATTTTTAAAGTAGTAGGTGTATTCACCTCTGGTATGTATGAATACGATTCAAACCTGGCTTACATAGATTTAGCCGGTGCTCAGGAATTATTGGCTGTGGGCGACATGACCACCGGATTGTCTATAAAGGTAGACGACGCTTTTAATGTGGATGGTGTCAAAAAAGCCCTCCGAGGGGAGTTGGGCCCTTTCTACGATGTCCGCACATGGTTTGACCTGAACAAAAATCTGCTCGAAGCGATCAAGCTTGAAAAGACGGTCATGTTCATTATATTGACCCTGATAGTGATGGTCGCATGTTTTAATATTGCAAGCGCTCTTATTATGACAGTTCTCGAAAAGACGAAGGATATAGGCATATTAAAAGCGATAGGCGCCAGCAATGGTAATATAATGGCAGTATTTGCGTTGCAGGGTAGTTTCATAGGATTATTGGGCACGGCGCTCGGAACCCTTCTTGGCTTCGCCGCGTGCTGGTGCCTTAAGACTTATAAATTTATAAATCTGCCGCACGATATTTATTATCTTGATAAATTACCGGTCAAGATGGATCCATGTGATATAACGGTTATAATTTTATATAGCTTGCTGATCAGTTTTGTCTCCGCTCTATATCCTGCATACAGGGCCTCACGCCTTGATCCTGTGGAGGCGCTCAGATATGAATGATATTTTTCTCTCTGCACATGATATCCATAAGATATATAAAGACGCGGGCAAGAAAGTAAAAGCTGTGGACGGGATAAGCCTGGATATTAAAAAAGGGCGTTCCGTAGCTATCCTGGGCCCGTCGGGCGCTGGTAAATCTACGTTGCTTCATATGCTGGGAGGGCTGGACAAGCCAACGTCCGGGCATATAATGCTGGACACGGTTGATATATATAAACTTCCGGATAAAGGACGAGCTTATATCAGAAATAAACGTTTTGGTTTTGTTTTCCAATTTTACCATCTGCTGTCGGAATTTACGGCACTTGAAAATGTTATGATGCCTGCTCTGATAGAGGGGCAGGGGGCAGGGGGTAAATACAGTGTCGTTAAAGACAAGGCTGTGAATGCCCTGAAGCTTGTTGGCCTGGCCGGTAGAATGAACCATAGGCCTTCTGAACTATCCGGAGGGGAATCTCAGAGGGTTGCTATAGCGAGAGCTATAATAAACGAACCGGAGATCCTTCTGTGCGATGAGCCTACTGGTAATCTTGACTCCAAAACAAGTGAATCTATATATGAACTCCTTTTCGGGCTTAAGTCCAAAATAGGTCTTACCCTTGTAATAGTAACTCATGATGAGCGGTTATCCAGTAAAACTGAAGATATTCTGCGTTTAAAAGACGGTAAAATAGCTTAATTCCCATTACCAGCCTATCTTGACAATCCTGCTTTTATGTGATATACTTCGTATTCCTTTTACTAAGGAATATTATGGAGATCCTGACAAAGATAAATTGGGTTGATATTATAATCTTAATTATAATATTACGAACGAGTTACGTATCTTTGCAGGATGGCTTAAGCCATGAGATCCTTCCGCTTATCGGATCGGTCTGCATGCTTGTGTTCTCCCTCCACTATTATAATAAAATCGCAATATTTTTTTATAATAACGGCTTAGCGCTGCCAATGGCGTTTTTGAACCTGTTGGGTTTTGTGATATTGGCAGTTTGCATAGGCCTTTTATTTAAGTTCTTTAAGGTAGTTGTTGATAAAATTATAAAGGTAAGCTGGCATCCTTTCATAGAGAAGTTTGGCGGGCTGGTAGCTGGCATTATAAGGAGCGCTGTCCTTGTGAGCCTTATACTTGTAATGCTCATGCTCATTCCGCTTTCTTATCTTCAATGGTCGGTCAGAGACCGCTCATTGACCGGAATGTATTTTCTAAGAATAGGGCCGGCTATTTACGAGAAGGTGTCGGTGATTTTACCTACGGTTCCGGTCAGCGCTAAAGAGCTGATGAAAAACCTGACGGCGGATAAAGCCGTAGCTTCCGGTAAAGAAAAACCTGCCGTAAAGAAATAACTGTAAAAATTTATGTTAACGCGAGGTTTGGATGAGATTAATAGATCTTTATAGGCTTGCTGTTAAAAAAGGCATCGAAAAAGATGTGCGCAACAAGTCAGAGATCAAAGAAGTCCTGGATAAAGCGCGCAGGGAATATAAGAAGCTGAAGGGCGCTGATAAGAGGGCATTTGACCTTGAAAAGCTTACGAACCCTTTTGCCGATACCCGTATATTATACGGCAGTCCGGACACAGATGTCAGGACGGTAATGGTCGGGGTGGATATGGAGGGGCCGGAGCTGCTGTTGGCAGACAGGCTGAACCAATCCGATCGCAGTTCTATAGATCTTGTCCTTGCGCACCATCCGGAAGGCCTTGCGTGGGCCAAGCTTAACGATGTTATGGCACTGCAGGCAAATATGCTGAATAAATTCGGCATACCTATGGATGTGGCCTCAGAGCTTTTGAAAGAGCGTGCTGATGAAGTTTCCAGGTCTCTGGCCGGGTCGAATCATTTCAGGTCTGTAGATATCGCAAGGCTTTTAGATATTCCGTTCATGTGTATGCATACGGTCGCGGATAACCATGTAGCCGATTATCTGCAGAAACTTTTTGATAAAAGTAAGCCGAATAAATTATCGGACGTTATAGGCGCGTTAAAGCGTATACCCGAATATGAAGACGGGTTAAAGAAGGGCGCCGGTCCTAGAATATTGGTTGGCGATCCTGGTAAGAAGGCCGGCAAAGTATTTATCGATATGACCGGAGGCACTGAAGGTCCTAAAAGAGTTTATCCGCGTCTTTCGCAGGCTGGGGTCGGCACTATAGTTTCTATGCACCTTAGCGAAGAACATTTTAAATATATTAAAGGCGAGCATATCAATGTAGTAATAGCAGGACACATGGCCAGCGACAATCTTGGCATGAACCTTTTACTCGATGAGATCGAACGGGTTGCGCCTCTCAATGTGATAGCGTGCTCAGGTTTTATTAGAATAAAGAGATAGGGTGTTAGTACTTTACATCTATGGCGATACCGGATCAGTTGATAGACCAGATTCAGGAAAAAACCGATATAGTGGAAGTGATCTCGAAATACGTTCCACTGAAGAAGCTCGGTAGAAATTATAAAGCACCGTGTCCTTTTCATAATGAAAAGACGCCTTCGTTCATTGTAAGTCCGGATAAGCAGATATATCATTGTTTCGGCTGTGGAGCCGGCGGCAACGTATTTTCATTTCTGATGAAATACGAAAACCTGCAGTTCCCGGAAGTTATAGAGATGCTTGCCGAAAAGTGCGGGGTAGTTCTGCCGAAGTCAGGCAATAAGAGTGACAATAGCCTGGCCAATCAGCTTTATAAGATAAACGATCTTGCGTGCCAGTTCTTTCAGACGTCGCTGACCAATAATGGCGCGGCAAAAGAATATATACGTTCGCGCGGTGTAGGCGACGAGACTTTAAAAAAGTTCAAGATAGGTTTTGCGCCCAATTCGTGGGATGCGCTGATAAATTTTTTCAGAGCCAAGTCCGTTACTCCGGCGATGCTGGCACAGGCTGGCCTGGTCGTTGCGAACGACAAGGGCGGCCATTACGACAGATTCAGGAACAGGCTGGTATTTCCGATAATAGATCTGAAAGACCGGGTGATAGGTTTCGGGGCAAGAGTGCTCGATTCATCTCTGCCTAAATATCTGAATTCGCCCGAGACGCCGATATATTCTAAGGGTAGAAACCTTTACGGGCTCAGTTTTTCGAAAGATGATATAAAAAAGAGCGGCCACTTCATGGTGGTCGAGGGGTATTTAGATTTTATAGTTCCTTATCAGGCCGGTGTAAAGAATGTAATAGCTACTCTGGGAACGGCGCTTACCGTCGACCAGATAAAGCTGCTCAAGCGTTTCGCCAATACCGCGATCATGCTTTACGATCCGGATGAAGCGGGTGAAGCGGCCAGTTTGAGGAACCTTGATCTTTTCATAAGTGAAGACGTAAATGTATACATAGCGGAGCTCCCGGAAGGATACGATCCCGACAGCTACATAAGGAAGTTCGGGATGGATGAATTCCTGCTGCTGAAAAAGTCGAGCAAGAACCTGTTTGATTATAAGCTGGGCAAGCTTATGAACAGGTTTAATATAAATACAACTCACGGCAAGATGAATATAGCATCTGAGATGCTGCCGACCATAGCACGCATAAATAATGCTGTATTAAAAGATACTTTGATAAAGAAGCTTGCGGAGAGGCTGTCCGTAGACGAGGAAGCGATAAAGTCGGAACTGAAGAAGGTGAAGACCGACTATACCGAAAAGCGTTACGTAGAGACCGTTGTCGTCCAGACGAAGAAACATTCGTCCGGAGCGGAGATACTGGCACTGGCTCTTATGATGGAAGGATCCAGGGCGGTAGAAAAGATAGCGCAGTCGTTGTCGCCGGATGAATTTAAAGATTCTTCTATACGGGATGTGGTCAGTGCGGTATTTGATTTTTACAAGGCGAATAAAGAGATAACAGCGCCCAGGCTTATTAACCATTTTTCGGAAAGTCCGGGAGCAGCGGCCCTGATAACAGAAGCCGTCGGAGTGGCGGAGATAATAGGGGATAAAGAGAAGGCCCTGAACGATTGTATAGCCAAAATAAAGAAGGATAACCTGGAAGAGCGGAAGTCTTTGATACAGGACGCCATTAAAGCGGCGCATAGCCAGAAGAATGACAGCAGGGTTATGGAACTGGTTACCGAATATAACGAACTTATAAAGATGGGTAAGGCATAAAGTATGGCAAGGAAAAAGATAAATATGAAACTTAAAAAAAGGACAGCTCTTAAGATGAAGGACGCTATATCCGCGCCCGAAATTGAAAACGGAGCTGAGCCTCAAAGTAAGAAAAAGAGGCTTAAAGGCCTTAACGAACTGATAGCTCTCGGAAAAGAGAAGGGGCATCTTACCTTTGAAGAGGTAAATAATATACTTCCCGTGGATGTGGTTTCTTCCGAAGAGATAGATGAGATACTTGGTATACTCGGCGATGAGAATATTAAACTGATCGATAGCGAGGATGAGCTGACCAAGGAAGGCGTCGAGGGCGAGGAAGATAAGGCGGAAGAGAAGAAGGAAGAGGTTGAGAAGGAAGAGGTTGTAAAGCTCGCCCATGTAGACGATCCTGTGAAGATGTATCTGAGGCAGATGGGGCAGATACCGCTTCTGACGAGAAAAGAAGAGCTCGATATAGCGCAGCGTATAAAAGAGGCGGAATATAAATTCAGAGATGCGGTTCTTGCCGTCAGGATCTCTAAATATAAAGCCATAGAAGTTGCCGAGAAGATACTTAATAATGAACTTAACGAAGAAGAGTTTATAAATATAGACATAAGGTTTAAGGGTGCTAAGCTTCGGAAGAAGCTCATTCGTCTTACAAGCGGCCTCCAGAAGGCCAGGAGCAAGGAAGGTATAGCGAGTCTCATAAAAGAGATGAACCTGGGAATGAATGTTGTCGAGGAGATGGTAAAGAAGATAGAGGAATACCTTGAAGAATACTCCAAGCTTGAAGCGAGGCTTTCGAGCGCACGTAAAAAGAAAGACAGGGAAGAGGTCAAATCTCTTTCGAAGCGCAAACGAAAGATAGAGAACGAATTTGGCGAACCCATAAGCGCGGTAAAAGAGCATTTTAAACTTGTCCGCTCGACCGAAGTTAAATTTAACAAAGCAAAAAAAGAACTGGTAGCCGCGAACTTAAGGCTGGTTGTAAGCATAGCGAAGAAATACACAAACAGAGGCCTGTCGTTCCTCGATCTCATACAGGAAGGTAATATAGGCCTGATGAAGGCCGTGGATAAATTTGAATATAAACGCGGTTATAAATTTTCCACTTATGCTACGTGGTGGATAAGGCAGGCGATTACAAGGTCTATAGCTGATCAGTCCAGAACGATAAGAATACCCGTCCATATGACGGAGACGATAAATAAGCTCATAAAAGTTTCGAGATCTCTTGTCCAGCAGAACGGAAAAGAGCCTACTCCGGAAGAGATAGCGCACAAGATGCGCATGCCCGTCGAGAAGGTCAGGGGTATACTCAAGATAGCTCAGGAACCGATATCCCTTCAAACCCCCATAGGCGATGAAGGCGATACGCATTTCGGTGACTTTATCGAGGACAAACGGGCCGTATCTCCGGCTAATGCGACTGCGTATTCCATGCTCAGGGAGCAGATGGATGATGTGCTTGATACGCTGACGGAGCGCGAGAAGAAGGTCCTGCGCCTGCGGTTTGGTATAGGCGACGGTTATCCCAGGACATTGGAAGAGGTCGGAGCAGTGTTTAAAGTTACGCGTGAACGTGTCAGGCAGATAGAGGCAAAGGCTCTGCGTAAATTGCGGCATCCTACCAGATCCAGAAAGCTTAAGAACTTTCTGGCCATAGGCATAGGAGAATAGTTTGCTCCACCCCGGGGTGGAAAATTTGTCCGACAATTTATTTTAAAAAATAAGTTGACACGCATTGAAATGTAGTGTATACTCAACGCATAGTAAAGAAGGCAGGAAAATCTTGGACCGCATGGTAGAGAAGCTTTCGCCTTGCGGTTTTTTTTCTAGCACGATTACTATAATTTTTCCGAAAGGAGGTATTTACAAGTGCCAAAAGGAAAAGTAAAATGGTTCAATGATGCAAAGGGCTACGGCTTTATTACTCCTGAAGAGGGTAAGGATGTTTTCGTTCACCAC
>JBAYMS010000032.1:0-18223 GCA_041663425.1 Candidatus Omnitrophota bacterium | reverse complement strand
TTAAATCTGTGCGACCCCCCCTCGTGTAGCCATAATACTTAAGTTCTTCAAGCTCATCGTCGCCTATTTCATTCATATAACCGAATATATGGCTGCCGACATTTCCATAAAGATAGTTACGTTTAGATCGGGTCTCTATGGTGAGTCCGTCGATATCAAAACTTGCTTCTTCCAGCATAATAGCGGTATCTTTATCTATATCTTCCAGCACCGTGACCGGCATCTGCGGCTTAGCCCTCGCCCTGTCCAATGCACGTACAATATCCTTGCCGGACATATTCAGCGAATCGCTCAGAATATGTATAAATTTCTGTTTATCCTTAAGCTCTCTATATACCACCGCCACATCGAACGATAATCTGTTTGAAACTATCGGGACTCCATTCCTGTCGTAAATATTACCGCGCGGACCATCTATTGGTATAACTCTTATGGAATTATTTTTAGAAAGCCTCGAATAATAATTAAACCGGACGATCTGATTATAAAATAATCCTATTCCGAGCAGGATGAAAAGCAGGCTGACCGTTATGGTAACGATTCTATCTCTCACAGATACTCTTCCATCTCTTTGAGCTTATAAATACTGACCAGTTTCGAATAAACAGGTATGGAGACCAGGCCGGAATAAATGGCAGTGGGAATTACTGACGATGTAAAAAACTCGACGAAACCAAGCACTACAGACTTGGACAGGATCGCCACAATAAGATAATGCAGCGACATGGAAAACATAGTGAATATAAGGACAAAAACAAAATCCGCTCGCTTAGATTCCTTAGAGATCTGCGTATTAATAGTTCCAATGATAAATCCCGTAATGCCAAGAGTAACTGTATTTATCCATAAAAAGTCTAGCGTAAAAATGTCCATCATCATACCTGCGGCAATCCCGGATTCAAGCCCGGCAGCAGGACCTAAAAATAAACCGAAAAAAATTACGGCAATAAGCAAAAGGTCCGGTTTGGCGCCCAGGATCTTCACATAGTCCATCGCCGTGCCTTGGAAAAATAGCGCCGCGGCCAATATTAAATATATCTGCATCCTGGCTATTTTATACACAACACCTCTTCGAGCCTGGAAAGGTCTTCCGCTGTTTTTATAAGAGCGCTTTTATAAAGTCGTCCGGGTTCTTTATCTACCCTGACCACCTCACCCACCAGAATATCTTTTGGAAATATAACCCCGAACCCTGCCGTAATAACTTTATCACCCGGAACAACATCAGAATCCAGCGCTATGTATATCATTTTACATTTGCCGTCAGGCCTGCCGGTCAATATACCCCCATGTCTATTTCGCTGTATCATTACGCCAACTTTCGAATTCGGGTCAGTAACTAAAAGTATCTTGCTTGAATACCGCCCCACTTCAAGAACCCGTCCGACAAGGCCCTTAGTAGACAGCACCGCCCTATTCTGTTTAACGCCGCCGTTTAAACCTTTATCAACTATAATTGAATTAGACCAATTCGACGGATCTCTGCCTATCACCTGCGCTGGCACGGTGGTAAACGGGATCGTTTTTCTAAAATCAATAAGGCTCTTAAGCCTGTCATTGTCGCTGGCGACCATTTTCATCTCTTCGACCTTCCTGTTAAGAAGGTTTATTCTTTCGCGCAGAATACGGTTCTCTTCACGCAGCGATGCGAACGGCATCATATTTCTGATCGAAGTAAAAAATGAGTGGACGGCTTTTAATGATGGAGATAAAAAATCAACCGCTTTTGCTCTTTGAGAGTTTGTGATAGTTTTGGAGGTAGATATAAGGATAACCGAAAGGACTACTACAGCGAGGATCTTGAGTATTCTATTTCTTTTAACTGTGCGCACATTGAAATTTTCGAGTTATTATCTCTCGAGACGCGGTGATACCGTAACTTTCTTAAGATATTTGATTTCGGTCAGGACCTTGCCGGTGCCCAATGCAACAGCCGTCATCGGATCTTCCGAAAGATGAGCAGGCAGACCTGTCTCTTCGGAAATAAGTTTGTCTATGCCCCTCAGGAGCGATCCTCCGCCCGCGAGAACAATACCTTTTTCTATAAGATCGGATGAAAGTTCAGGCGGAGTTCTCTCCAGGGTAATTCTCACGGCTTCGAGTATCTGAGCGATAGGCTCCGACATCGCCTCCCTTATCTCCTCGCTGGTTACGGTGACCATCTTCGGCAAACCGGCTACGAGATCGCGCCCCTTAACTTCCATCTTCAGTTCTTCTTCCAGAGGATAAACTGAACCGATCTTTATTTTAATCTCTTCAGCAGTCCTCTCACCTATCATTAAATTGTAATTTTTCTTCAGGTAATTAATTATCGCCTCATCGAGCTCATCTCCGCCGACCCGGACAGATTTTGAGAATACCACTCCGGCTAAAGATATTACAGCCATCTCTGTTGTGCCGCCGCCTATATCAATTATCATATTGCCGGACGGTTCCTGTATCGGAAGGCCTACGCCGATAGCGGCTGCCATCGGTTCTTCGATCATAAATACTTCCCTCGCACCTGCGTGAAGCGCGGAATCTTTTACCGCGCGCTTTTCAACTTCGGTTATACCTGATGGGATCGCTATTACTATTCTGGGACGAACGAGAGGTTTTGCTGAATTGACCTTTTTGATAAAGTAACGAAGCATAGCTTCGGATATTTCAAAATCTGTTATTACACCATGACGCATCGGCCTGATTGCTACTATATTGCCGGGGGTGCGGCCTAACATGCGCTTCGCTTCCTCGCCTACTGCGAGAACATTTGATGTTCCGGCCTGGACAGCTACTACGGAAGGTTCGCAGAGAACTATGCCCTGATTCTTCAGATAAACAAGAGTTGTGGCCGTTCCGAGGTCTATTCCCATATCATTAGAGAATAACCCTAATATTTCATTATAAAGCTTCGCTCCTGCATTCCACAAGCCCTTAGGATTCATATAGTCTCCGATTTGCTGTTATTTTACCCCCGCGACAAGGGGTTTCTATTTTGTTCGATATTAACAAAAAATATGCATAATGTCAAATGGAAACTTTTGCGAAAAACCTTATTTCTCGATCACCTTTAAGAATTGAACTGTTTTCAGGCGCCGCTCGATGTGAAAATCCAGGAATTTACGCAATATGCGTTCAAGCTCATGCCCGACTTCTGCCGCAACCTTGACTCTGGACACACGTTCGAAAGACAGCGAGCGTATGTGCTCAATGAAATTGACCGTCCCCTGCAGGATTGGTCTTGCCTCCCTGTCCGATGGAAAGCATTTTTTACATATCAGCCCGCCATGGCGAAAGCTGAATCGCGAACCAGCGTCCACAGTCCCTGCACAGCTCACACACTCTCCAAGCGTAGGCATAAGCCCTAACAAATGCAGCAGCTTTATTTCAAATATTCTGGCAACCCTTTTTGTGCTGCAGTCCCCCGCCAGAAGCTTCAGGCTGTTAAGAAGAAGCTCGAACGCTTCGACATTTTTATCCCCCAACGCAGTCACAGAGTCAATCAGCTCTATCAGATATGTCGCGTAAGCCAGCTTGTCGAGAGATTCCCGGACCGGTGCAAAAAATTCCACCAGATCGCATTGTGAAATTGTAAATATATCGGCGCGGCGCCTTTCATAAAAAACAACTTCATCGAGGGCAAATATTTCCATATTTCCGCCGCCACAGGCCGAACGCGGCCCCCTGACGCCGCGGACAATACCTTTTATCTTTCCAAATTCCCTGGTGTAAAAAGTAAGTATCAGGCTCGTTTCACGGAGGTCCTGACGCCGTAAAAGTATGCCCTCGGTCTTCTGGATAGCCATTGTGGGATCTCTTAAATTATCTGAATACCTGGATCACTAGTGTGGTAAGGAGCACGCCCATTATACTGCCGGCGATAACTTCCCATACTGTATGAATGGAGTCTTTTATCCTGTGTCTGGCGATAAGAAATGCCATCAGGAACGTAAGCACTAAAACTATTGAATTGTTGGTAAGAAAAACTATGATGGTCCATATCGAGAACGCTATCGCCGCGTGTCCGGAAGGCATGCCCCCTCTCAGAGGAGTGCCTTTCTTTGACAGCATCTTGCCTATAATGGTAGCACCGAACACCAAAATTAGCGCTATGAATGTAATATGCCACGGAGAGCTTCTCACATTATCCATAGCCCTTGCCACATCAAACGGAAGTTTTCTGGAGAAGAGCATATAGCCTACGACTACCGCATTTATTGAAGTTAAAAGCACCGCCCCTGCGGAGACGTCTTTAATAACTCTGGCTATCGGATGGAATTCGGTCTTTATCATATCCACTATGAGCTCTATGGCGGTATTTATCATCTCGGCACCCAAAACAAGTGTAATGGTAGCGCAAAGCGCCAGAAGTTCCAGATATGTAAAATTCAGATATATGCCAAGAAGAATAAAAAAGAAGGCCGCCATAAAATGGACACGCATATTACGTTCCGTCTTAAGAACGTAAATGAAGCCTTCTACCGCCGCGTTAAAACTTTGGACAAATTTTCTTTCCTGCATAAAATTTTAAGCATCTCCTCCTGCTTCTTCTCCATCCTGACACGATCCTTCGGGCTCTCATCATCGTACCCAACAAGATGGAGAATGCCATGGATCACATAAAGTACAAATTCTTCCTTGAATCTGGTATTGAATATTTTTGAATTTTTCCGGGCCTTATCGACAGATATATATATTTCACCGGAAAGCGGAACAGAGCTATGCGCTTCACGCACACTAAGGTCAAAACTCAGCACGTCGGTAGCCCTGTCTTCACCCTTATATTTTTTATTGAGGGTCCTGATCTTCCGGTCGGTCAGGAATATAAAACCAAGTTCCGTTTTTCCGCCCGGAAAGACGCGCCTCAAAATATACGTCACTATTCTTTTCACAAGGCGTTCATTTATTTTATACGCACGGTGAAGATTAAGAATAGTCAGCATTATTTTATTTTGTCTCTTCTTCTACCGACATCGCAGATGCAGTTTGCTTCTTCACAGCAATAGTAGTGGGTTGAGTGGCTTTACCCTGTATGCTTACAAGGTCCATGTCCACTGCTATAAGAGGCCTGGTAAGATTGGTCCTCTCCTGTGCCGGCGGCGGAGTTCCTTTTAAATATCCTCTATTTCCTTCCGTATTACTCTGATCTACCCTGTCTACAGTCATAATATATGGCTTGCTAATTTTTTCGCATCCGGTTAAAGCTATTGCAGCAACCATTACCAGCATCAGATAACGAGCTTTCATATTACCTCCTTTTTTATCTTTATTCCCAGTTCGTCCAGCTGTTTCAAATCAACGTCAGACGGAGCATTCGACATGGGACAGAATGCCTTCTGCGTTTTTGGAAATGCGATAACGTCCCTTATAGACTCGCAGCCTACTAAGAATGTCATAAGCCGGTCGAGCCCGAAAGCAACTCCGCCGTGCGGCGGAGCGCCGAACTTAAAAGCATCGAGCAGAAATCCAAATCTCAGACTTGCCTGCTCATCACTTATACCAATAGTTTTAAATATCAGTTCCTGCATTTTTCGCTCGTGGATCCTTATACTGCCGGAGCCTATCTCGGTCCCGTTTATGACCAGATCGTAGGACCTGGAGCGGACCTTCTCAAGCGACTTGCCTCCCTCGAGCAGATTCAGATCATCCGGATGCACAGAGGTAAACGGATGATGTTCAGATTCCCAGCGCTTCTCTTCGTCATTATATTTGAATAGCGGGAAATCGGTTATCCACAGGAAATCAAATCTCTTTTCGTCGATCAGATTCAGTTTCTT
The DNA here is from genome assembly GCA_041663425.1 of Candidatus Omnitrophota bacterium. Taxonomy (GTDB): domain Bacteria; phylum Omnitrophota; class Gorgyraeia; order 2-01-FULL-45-10; family 2-01-FULL-45-10; genus FEN-1322. The sequence goes on along the minus strand of JBAYMS010000032.1, from coordinate 12,467 downwards.
GCCAAGGAATTTTCTCAGGGCTGACATAGCATCATACGCAATCCTCGCCTTATCAGCAACTATGAATATCATGTCACCGTCTTCACCGGACAATTTAGTTTTGACCAGCGCGAGCTCTTCTTTCGAGAAAAACTTATCTATCTGGGAAACCAGCGCATCTTTTTCGACCTTAAAATTGGCAAGGCCTTTCGCACCATATTCTTTTACAAATTCTATCAATTCATCTACCTGTCCGCGCGAATACGCTCCGCAGCCTTTTGCATTTATCGCTATGATCTTGCCGCCTTTTTTTATAACTTCCTGGAATATTTTAAACTGGCAATTTTTAACAAGATCCGTGATCTCGGAGAGCTCAAGCGCAAATCGCGTATCCGGTTTGTCGCAGCCATAACGCTCCATAGCCTCAGAATATTTCAGCCTAGGGAAGGGGGTCTTAAGTTCATATCCTATGGACTCTTTCAATATATTCTTCATCAGTCCTTCGGAAAGCTCATAGATATCCTCTTCCGTAACAAAAGACATCTCGATATCAAACTGAGTGAATTCGGGCTGCCTGTCCGCCCTGAGGTCTTCATCCCTGAAACATTTGGCTATCTGGAAATATCTATCGAACGATGAGACCATCAGTATCTGTTTAAATAATTGCGGGGACTGCGGAAGCGCGTAGAACATGCCGTGGTTAACTCTGGACGGGACAAGATAATCCCTGGCGCCTTCCGGTGTAGATTTGGTAAGTATCGGAGTTTCAACCTCTACAAAATTCTTGGAGTCGAAATAATCACGGGCAACCTTGCAGACTTTATGGCGAAGCCTCATATTGTTCTGCATTGTAGCGCGCCTTAGATCCAGATATCTGTATTTAAGCCTGGTCTCTTCGGTAACAGAAACATTTTCACTTATTTCAAAAGGCGGAGTAGCGGCCCTATTAAGGACAATCACTTTTTCAGCATGAACTTCTATAAGGCCGGTCTTAAGCTTGGGATTTTCCGTACCCGCAGGACGCATGGCAACTTTACCTTCGACCTTCACCACAAATTCCGCACGGAGCTCTTCAGCGATCTCGTGAACGCCCTCTTTTGTCTGAGGATTAAACACTATCTGCGTCAGGCCGTAGCCATCCCGTAGATCGATAAATATAATATTGCCGTGATCGCGGCGGCTGCCCACCCATCCGCAAAGTTCGACATTTTTACCTACAGATTTTTCGTTCAATTCACCACAAGTATGCGTTCTTAACATTTTCTATCCTATCTTTCCTTTGATCGCGGCGGCCAGATTATCAAAACCTATAAATACCTGTTCTTTGGTCTGCATATCTCTTAAGGCAGCCTCGCCTTTTTTAACCTCATCATCACCTATTATAAGGACAAAACGCGCCTTCAGTTTATCGGCTGAACGCATCTGAGATTTCAGTGACCTGTTCTCGTAATCAATATCACAGGCAATGCCAGAACCCCGCAGATCCGCCAACACCAAAAATGCCTTCGCGTACGCCTCTTCGCCCAGCGGCGCAACAAACACATCTATCCTGCCCGATCCTGCCTGGCCGGAACCCTCTCCGGCAGCCAGCAGCACCCTGTCAACTCCTATCGCAAATCCGCAGGCACCCGTCTGAGGCCCGCCCATATCGCTTATCAGATTATCGTATCTGCCGCCGGCACCTATGGCATTCTGCGCACCCAGCGATTCACACGACGCCTCAAATACAGTCCTCGTGTAATAATCCAGTCCTCTCACGATATACGGATCGACCACATATTTAGTTTTTGTAAGGTCCAGGAATTTCAGCACATCATCAAAATGTTTCTTACAATCATCGCAGAGAAATTTTATCTCTTTAAAATGCTTCCGCACTATAGCCTTACAGCTCTCTACTTTACAGTCGAGCACTCTCAGGGGATTTGTCCCGGCTCTTCGCTTACAGTCATCGCACAGAACCGCCGAAATCTCAGCCCCGGTAAACAACTCTTTCAGCGTCCCGGACAATTTCTTTTTATCTTCCAAGCATCCGAGATTATTCAGCTTCATCGTATAATTTTTAACACCGAAAGAATCGAGAAGCTTGGCCATGACCATTATAACTTCTGCATCCAGAGCAGGACTGTTCGAACCTATCGCCTCAACACCTATCTGCGTAAATTGTCTCAGGCGTCCGGCTTGAGGGCGCTCAGCTCTGAACATCGGACCTATGTAATATAATTTCTGGAAAGGCTCTACGCTTGCGAGGTTGTTTTCAATGTATGCCCGAACTATCGGCGCCGTCCCTTCGGGGCGCAAAGTTATCTCACGTTCCCCCCGGTCCTGAAAAGAAAACATCTCCTTCTTAACTATATCGGTATCTTCGCCGACGCTCTTAACGAACAAGCCGGTCTCTTCCATTATGGGCGTGCGTATTTCGCCGTAACCGTATGTTTTAAATAAATCCCTGGCCGCCGCTTCGATTTTCTGCCATCCCGAAGCTTCCGCCGGAAGGATATCCCTGGTTCCTCTTATAGTTTTATACTTCATTCCTATTTTACAACTTTCTTTTTCATTATCATTCCAGACTTGAAAGAAACAACCTTCCTCTCAGGTATCGAAACGGTAACGCCCGTCTTGGGGTTCCTGCCTATCCGGGGCTTTCTCGTCTTCACTTTAAATACACCAAAATTGCGCAGCTCTACCGTTTTTCCCGCAGCAACGGACTCAGTAATATGGTCCAGCGTCTTCTGCACTACCAGTTTTACATCGATCTGTTTTAAGCCTGTTTCTTCCGATATCTTCATTACAATGTCTTTTTTTGTCATACTTTTGTCCTTATTTTTTCTCTTATCCTCTTAAAGAACACACCCAGCTCACTAAACTCTTTAAAGCGACGCTTCCTCGTCTTGAGCCGCTCAAATATGTTATTTAAAAATATATAAGAATCTTTCCAGTCGTTATTTAACTTCTTAAGATTGTCTTCTGAAATAAACCGTATAGTCTGGATCGAAAGAATATCGGTTACCGGATCAGTAAGCCTGCTGTGCGGCATATAGCGATACTCGAGCGATCCTTTAAGCTCCTCATACTTACTCCGCATCGTAAGCTTTGTCTCGAGAAATTTATCCTCATCTTCTTTTGTTATTATCCCTTTCCCGAGAGTTCCGGAATATATAGAATGAAACTTTCCCCAGAATTCGAGAAAGCTGTTCATGGTTTTTATATCTATCTCGGTCTTTTTATCCTTCATGATTCGGCTCCGATCACCATCGTCCCGAGCAAAATTGTAGTCGTACTTGAAAATGCGTCAAGGGACATAACTTCCTATCTCGTAAGGAGTTACTTTAACATCACATATTCTAAAAGTCAAGCGCTACGTCTTAAAACTGACGACATCGCGGCCAAAAATTTTCTCAATATCCCGGATCAATCCTTCGTGCGGTTCAACGGCTAATGAATTATTGGCAGTCATCCTCATGCGCTTGCCATCCGGCTTCACAAACGTCAGGTAGACGGGAATACGGCCCGGATATCTACCCAGAACTTTCTTAAGTTTTTCCAGAGCACCCGACTCAAGGCCTGCTGTAAGCAGATCTATGACCACTACTTTCGTGTATTTCATTTTTACAGATTCCAGGGATGCGACTTCGTTCGCCACGATTTTAGGTTCGTCTTCACGTAAACTCAGACGCCCTTTAATAAATACAATAGCATCCTGCTTCACAAGGTTCGCAGCATTAGCAAACGCACTCGGAAAAATAAGAACCTCGACCGTTCCGTTTAAGTCCTCAAGCGTAACTATGGCCATCTTCTCGTTAGTCTTGCGGGTCGTCGTAAATTTCACCTTGGTTATTATTCCGCCTATGAGCACCTCGGCCCCGTCAGAACAATTCCTCAGCTCCGTAGTCGCGCACGTCGAATAAGTCTTCAGTATTTTGTCAAATCGTGCCAGGGGATGGTTCGTAATGTAAAATCCTAGCATCTCCTTTTCCTGCGCCAGAAGCTGATTCTCGGGCCACTCCGGTATGTTAGGGATCTCCTGGTAAGTCTTTTTAAAATTTTCCTGGTCTTCAAATTTATCGAAGAACGAAAGCTGACCGTTGGCGCGGTCCTTCTGTATCCCCCCCGCCACCTCAAGCGCTTTATCTATCATAGCGGAAAGCTGTGAACGGTAAAACCCGAAAGAATCCATGGCTCCGCATTTTATAAGGCTTTCCAGGACTTTGCGGTTCACTAGACGGGAATCCACCTTCTCTGTAAAATCATATAAAGATTTATATTTACCATTCTTCTGCCTCATGCTAATTATCGAATCGATCGCACCCGCACCAACGTTTTTAATGGCCAGAAGGCCGAACCGGATTGACTCCCCGACCACGGTAAAATTGGCATAGCTTTCGTTCGCATCGGGCGGCAGTATCTTTATGCCCATCTTCTGCGATTCCGCTATATATACGGCAATCTTATCGAGGTTATCTTTTTCACTTGTCAGAAGCGCTGTCATAAATTCTACTGGAAAATTTGCCTTCAGATAGGCCGTCCTGAAACTGACCATCGCATAAGCGGCCGAATGCGATTTATTGAAACCGTATCCGGCAAAATACTCTATCTGGTCGAAGATCTTCATTGCGGTTTTACGGTCAACGTCGTTTTTAGCACCCCCCGTAACAAACAACTCTCTCATCTGAGCCATTACCTCGGGAACCTTCTTTGCCATGGCGCGGCGCAGATTGTCGGCTTGGGCGAGCGAAAACCCTGCAAGGTTCGATGCTATTCTCATTACCTGTTCCTGATAGAGAATAACGCCATTCGTCTCTTTAAGTATTGGTTCAAGGAGAGGATGATCGTAGCGCACTTTTATCTCGCCGTGTTTACGCTTCATGAAATCGTCAAGCATTCCTGAGCCTATAGGGCCCGGTCTAAAGAGAGCCAGGAGAGCTATGATATCCTCAAACTTTTCCGGTTTCAGCTTCTTGAGAAGGTCCCTCATGCCTGAAGATTCAAGCTGGAACACTCCGACAGATTCCGCGTTCGCCAGCAGCTTATAGGTCTTTTTATCTTCGAGAGATATGGTATCAAGGTCCAGGTCGATACCTTTAGTTCGCTTGATTATCTTGAGCGCTTCGCTCAGCACCGTAAGAGTTCTCAATCCCAGAAGATCCATCTTCAGAACGCCTATCTTCTCAAGAGACGTCATCGGATATGCGGTAGTAATCTGCCCTTCCTGAATTTTATAAAGCGGGACGTGGTTGACAAGCGGCTCTTCGCTTATAACTACGCCTGCGGCGTGTGTCGACGCATGCCTCGTAAGCCCTTCGAGAACCAGCGAAGTGTCGATAAGCTGGGCTATCTTCGAATCCATCTTATACAGGTTGCGCAGTTCCGGTTCCTGCTCAAGAGCGTGACTAAGCGTCATGTCCAGCTCTGTAGGTATAAGTTTTGCGATCCTGTCCACATCACCGTAAGCCATACCGAGCGCACGCCCGGTATCTCTCACGACTCCTTTAGCCAACATGGTTCCGAAAGTTATTATCTGGGCGACATTCTCTTTGGAATATTTTTTTACGATATACTCGATTACTTCATTTCGCCTGATATAGCACAGGTCGATGTCTATATCCGGCAGACTTATACGTTCCGGATTTAAGAACCTCTCGAAAAGTAAGTCATATTTAAGCGGATCTATGCTGGTTATACCGAGAGCGTAACTGACAACGCTTCCGGCCGCACTTCCCCTTCCCGGCCCGACCGGTATGCCGTTATTTTTAGCGTAATTGACAAAGTCCCATGTTATCAAGAAATAGCTGGGGTATCCGAAATTTTCTATAACTTTGAGCTCGTGTTCAACCCGGTCATGCACAGATTTATCCGCATTCGGATATCGCTTTTTAATGCCCTCGTAAACAAGCTCCCGCAAATAACCTTCCCTCGTCTTGCCTTCGGGAGCTTTATATTTTGGCAGGTGATGGTGTTTGAAATCCAGTTCCAGGTTGCATTTCTCCGCTATAGCCATAGTATTTTTTATAGCATCAGGTGCAACGCTGTCAAATGAACGGCCCATCTGCTCTTTTGTCTTAAAATAAAATTCGTCCGTCTGCAGCCGCATCCTGTTGGGGTCTTCCATCGTCGTCTGGGTCTGGATGCACATGAGCGTTTCGTGTGCCCTGGCATGCTCCTTCTCGATATAGTGGACGTCGTTCGTAGCAACAAGCCCTATATCCATATCGCGCGCTATTTTTATAAGCTCCCTGTTTACCTTTTCCTGTTCCGGAATAAGATTGTCCTGTATTTCCAGGTAAAAATTCTCTTTGCCGAATAAATTTTTATATTCGTCGATGACTTTTTTGGCCTGGTCCAGCTGATTCGTATAAATAAGGTGAGGTATCTCGCCTTTCAGGCAGGCGGTCGAGCAGATCAGCCCTTCTTTATATTTCGCAAGTATATCCTTGTCGATCCTGGGACGGTAATAGAAACCTTCGAGAAAACCGGCAGAGACGAGCTTCATCAGATTTTTGTAGCCGATCTCATTCTTGGCCAGTAAAAGTATGTGGAATGACGCATCGTGAATTCCATGGCTGGATTTTTCGAAACGGGAATTCGGAGCAATGTAAAGCTCGCTTCCGATGATAGGTTTTATACCATGCTTCATCGCCATATCATAAAATTCTATGGCGCCGAACATATTACCGTGGTCTGTAATAGCACATGCAGGCATCTTGCATTCGCGTATCTTCTGCATCAGAGACTCTAAAAGGCAAGCGCCGTCAAGCAGGCTATACTGCGTATGAAGATGAAGATGAACAAAGTCGGAGTGTGTCATTTATAGTAGGCTAAAGCTAAGGTTAAGCTTAAGTTGTAAATCCAACTTAAAAGCATCGTTTCCAGCAATTATTTCCCCACCCCAACTCACTTAAGCGACCTGGGATACCGAGGATAAATTTATTCACTTGCAGCGTTAATCGTAAAGAAATTTACTGTGTAGATATGATATAGAAATAGAAAGGGTTTGTCAATAAAATCCTTCGGCGGCCCAGAGCCCTATCTTGAGATATACCAGAGGATTAGAATGGCTGAGCTTACGTAACAAAACGCGACAAGAGAGCCATGGTGTTTTCATTGTCGCCTGTCTCCAGTATCATTCTGGAGGATTCACCTCTATAAGGTGAAGTTATGTAGACATACTTTATATCTATCTTGTTATTCTTCAACTCTGTCGCAACAACTTTTAGCGCACCGGGTTTATTACTAATCTCAACCACCACCACTTCTATCTCTTTTATAGTCTTGTATTTCTTCTTCAACTGGTTCAGTATACGCAGGTTACCGCTTGTCACAAATAATAATTTTGCTGTCTTGCCGACTTCATAACCAAGTAAAGCATCGACATTAACCCCTTCGTTGGCCATGATCATCGACGCATCTGCCAGTATGCCGACTTTATTTTTGGTTGTCACAACTATCTCTTCACCAATAGTTACGCTTTTTATCATCGCCCCCCCCCTTATCTCACAGGACCGCTTTTTATTTCTTTGATCTGCTCCACAGCTACCTGTGCTACGCCTTTTTGTTTAAGGGTCTTACCTTTCTCAACTTCGTAATTGCCCGTTATAAGATCTCCCAGCTTCTGGAATATCGTCCCCTGCTTCTCAACGCCCCTATAGTCAGACGCATATGCCGCACCAGCAATAGAAACTAATACTATAGATAAAATTATAACTCGTTTCATTTCTTCCCCCTTTTTAAATTTTTAAACCACTGTATTTTGCTATTAAGCCATCGCCTCAACCTGAACTGCACCTTAAATCTCCTACGGCATATTACATTTGCTATCAATCTCATTTCTACCTCGATCCTTTACCAGCATATTCCTTCTCGTATAGATCCTGCCACATTTTCTGCATATTGGCATCGTAAACAGGGATCCAATCCCCATCCGGCCCTATAGTTCTTCCGTAAATTATTATATTGGTCGGCGGCTGCCATATATACTTTACCCGCCCAGTAAACCTGTTAACAAGGACTTTCTGATCATACGCTTTTATCACAAACTCTTTGTAGAGCAATCTCTCGACATTATTTATAGCATAAGCCTGATCTGCGGTCATCATTATCAGAAGCACGGCAATTATGATCTTTTTCATGGATTATTTTGGTTCGCACGGTTTAAGGGGAATTATCAGCCACATTACCAGATAAAGGATAAGACCGAATCCCCACAATAAAGTAATAAGGACAAATAGCAGCCTGAAAAATGTCGGGTCTTTGTCAAAAAACTCTCCAAGCCCTCCGCAAACACCGCCTATCCGTCTATCGGCCCCTGACCTGTATATTTTCTTCATCCTTCCCTCCGATCATCTATGCGCAGGCATATCCTGCGCACCCTTTCAATAGCTAAAGTATAACATGATTTCCGTCAAAAACAAGTGCCCGCAAATATCAGGTTTTTCGCGCAACGATTCTTTTTAATGCAAGGACTGCAGCAACAGGGGCTATTTTAAGAACACACGGCAGGTTAAATAATATATTACAGGTTAAGTTGCAGTCGTGAACGCAAAAACATTTTTTAGCGCGGATCTTGCGCCGCACAGCTTCCGCCTGCGCGGAAGACCACAAACGCCTGAAATCGCAATCGTATTCTTTTATGTTCCCGATCTTAATGTCAAAAAGCTCACATGGATACACGTCCCCATCCGCACGGATGACCCCGCTTATAAGGCCCGCATAGCACGGGACAGAGTACTTGTTTTTCCTGTAAATCCTAGCTGTCATCTTCCACAAAGCCATCTTCATAGCGGCAATAAAATCAGAGATCGCAAAACCTCTTAACCCTGAAACTCTGCCGGCCATAAGATCCCTGTCCATCTGCCTGCACACGTTTTCATAGCCGCCTATATCAATTTTTTTTGACACAGGGTCTCGCGCATCGCCACGGATGAGGGTTAAAGATATCGAGTCGGGCTTTATGTCATCTCTGATAAATTTGTATATACTCATTATATTGTTTTGATTTTGTGCCATGTATGTAATGGCAACGCCCACATTAAAGTCCGGATATACTGCCTTAAGCGCCTTGAGACCATCAATAGTCCGGATCGCGTTATCGAAGACACCTGCCGCACCTCTTATATCGTCATGATCTTTTCCGATCCCATCGATCGATACGACCACGGCTATATTAGTCCCGGGGCAGGCGTTGATTATTTTTTTAGTATCCGAAACTATCTTGTCGGTTAAAAACCCGTTCGTCACAACAGATAAATTCTGGACATTGTTCCTGACAGAAAAAGTGCGGGCTATCTGCGGCAGGTCATCTCTCAGATACGGCTCCCCGCCGGTAATAGAGATATATGTGAAATCGGGCAGACTGTTTGATATGCTCTCGATCTGTGCAAGCGAAAGTTCAGCGCCGTCGCTGCCGATCGATTTCCAATGAAAACAATGAGAGCATTTCAGATTGCAGCGGTTTGTTGCAAATAGGGTCAGAAATTCCGGCATGGCATTCCGTTTAAAAATTATCTTACGGCCATGCAGGATATAATCTTTCAGCGCCATGCTAATACCTGTCCCTGAAAATAAAATCGACCCAGCCGAAAAAAGCACCCATACCCATGAGGAAAATATCGACGTATGTTAAAATAGCGCTCCCCAGAACCACCCCGAAACTGTTATTGCCCGCGACAAATACCCAGAATGGCAGATGGAGAAACACAAAGAAGATATTGAGAATTAAAAAAAACGCCACAGCTGCGCGCGATGGATAAAAACTCGCTATTAAAAAATTAAGGATGATCAGCGCAAGGACCGGCAGGCTGAGCAGCACCCTGGAATAATTATCCTGCCCTATCTTTTTAATATATGTTCCATTCCTCAGGTAGCTCTTCATGGTCGCAGCCGACATAGTAAATCCTCTCTTCAGAAATTTACCGAACGGATACTCGACCATATGCTCCACTTCGAGTTCCTTCAGAAGGATTATTTTATTACCAGCGGCAATAAGTTTATAACCGAACTCTTCGTCTTCGGCTGTCGCGCGTTTTATTTTTTCGTTAAATCCTCCGCTATCCAGAAATATCTTTTTCCTTATCGCGAAGCATCCTGTCGTAAGAGTAGAAACATATTTATCGCACAAGTGCCACGCATAGAATGCGTAGAAATTCTGCTGATATTGAGTGGCAACGTTTTTATATTTTACTTTCCCGGAATAAACCCCCTGAGCAACATTTATAGAACGGTCTTTGCGGAACGTTTTGTCGACAAGCCTGAGAGCATCATCTTTAACCTTTACATCTGCATCGATAAAAAGCAGGATATCGCCCGAAGCGATCTGAGCACCCTTATTTCTGGCAAAAGCAGGTCCGGAATTTTGCTGAAGCACTTCTATGCGGCAAGGATATTTTTTTGCGATCTCAACAGAATCGTCCTTACTGCCGTCGGATACTACTATAACTTCAAAATCGTCATGAGCGCAGCGATATAGACTGCCAAGGCACTCATCCAGAGTAGCGGCGGCATTATAAACAGGTATCACTATCGATATTCTCATGGGGTCTCCGGATTACTTATAAGAACGGCGCCTTTTCCAGTTAACAACCGCTCTCTTCAAACTTACATCAAGAGGAGCCAAAGCAATCGTCTCCCACAGCCAGCGATAGTTTGAAAGGCGAAATGTTAATTCAAAAAACCTAACCACGCGGCAAATCCGGTAAAGAGCCTTCAGATTATCGGCAAACAGCTTTCTCTTTTCTATGAATTTAATCAGCGAGTTAGGGAACGATTTATACTGCGTCAGGGAAAGCAGAAGATAATAGTATTCATGGCGCTTCAGGTAGCCATCGTATTCTTTTTTAGAATTAAAGGTATTCACCCAATTGACCGCAGACATACCGTTGACATCTTTCTCTATGTCCTTTTCGGTAATAAGCGCTTTGTCGAGCATATACTTTGTTATGGGATAGTTTGGGAAAACGCAAAGATTAAACGCCTGGAAAATAAACCCTTTGGGAAATTTAAGAAACATATCGAGGCCTTCCGAAAGCTCCTTTTCGCCCTCGCATGGGTTACCCTTAATGTAATCATAATATATTTTGAAATAATTTTTACGCGATTTTACCTTGCGGAGTGCATCCAGCTGCCGTGCGGCCTCCACTATCTGTTCATTCGTCTCCCTGCGCCCATACATGTCTTTCCTGATTTTCTCGCAGCCGCTCTGTATCCCCATATCAGCGATCGCCCATCCCGCCCGGCGCATGGCCGTTATAACTTCCTTATCTATAAATAGCGGGTGTGCATAAGCAAAGAACGGCAAGGCTATCTCTTTTTCATAAAGCCTACAGAATTCCAGGCTCCATTTCTTGTTCACGCCGAAAATATTATCCCAAAAAAACACTATTCTCATACTATTGTTATTTTTTTTAGCATGCAACAGCTCTCGTATCACACTCTGCGGGCTTCTAAGCCTGTATGCATTACCGGGCAGAGAATGGATACAGTATGAGCATCGGCACGGGCAGCCAAATGCTGCCATAGTATGATGTGCCGATTTAAGAGGCTCGTCAGTAAAACCCATGCCGAACCAATCCGTATTCATCCCTTCAAGAACACGTCCCTCATCGATATAAATCTTATTTTCCGGAGAACAGCTTGGAGGAGACAACACATCGAGATCATTCATAAGCGGCCTCTGTTCATTACGCTTAATATTTCCGTCCTTATTTATCCAGATATTCTTTATGCTCTCACAGCTTCGCCCTTCTTTTAGAGCAGAGCATATTTCAAATAACGGTTCAAACCCTTCCCCCACGCAAACCATGTCACTTTCTTTTATGCAGCCTTCGGGATCTATTGTAGGATGTGAACCTCCCCAGACAACGGGCACATTAAGAACCAATTTTATCCTATTTGTTATAAGCTTTGCGTCTTCGAAGTGCGAGGACAAAAGACTTATGCCGATCAAAAACGGGTCGATTTCTTTTAATTTTGCAATGAGCGCGGATATATCCTGTTCAGTAATTTCATCGTGGTAGACAAATGGTTCGCTATAGTCGTTTTTCAGCGTAGGAGAATTCTTCTTCTTCAGGCACTTAAACGCTAGGAAATAAACTTTTACGCCTTTATTTTCCAGATAGGAATAGAGCATCCTGACAGCCAAACTGTCATAGTTATAAAGCGCGATCAGAACAACCGGTTTTGTGCAAATATCCGACATGAGAGCCTTTTTTTAAATAAGTTTCATCTATTATACAATAAAAAAACAGGACAGCTACCATTTTCGTAGCTGTCCTGTTCCGAAATCTGCTGCTTTTCGTTTAGTACATGCCGCCCATTCCGCCAGGAGGCATACCGCCCGGCATTCCTGCCGGAGCTTTCTCCTCCTCGGGGATATCGGTAATGATCGTCTCTGTGGTGATCATCAGAGATGCGATCGATGCCGCATTCTGCAGAGCTGAACGGGTAACTTTCTTCGGATCGATGACACCGGCCGCTATCATGTCAGTGTATACATCTTT
>JBAYMS010000031.1:0-19626 GCA_041663425.1 Candidatus Omnitrophota bacterium | reverse complement strand
TCATTAAAGACACGCAGGGGCAGCTATATATCCAGATAAAAAACATACCTTTGAAAGAATTTCAAAAAACCGCTTCTGCCGCATGCGGACAATCGCTGGAACACGGCACCATTCTACAGGTCAGCGTTGCCGACAAAATACCCGACACCGAGACAAATAGCGCAGAAAACCAGACAAATTCACAGACAGACATAGTTTCAGGCATACATAAACGTTTTCCTTTTGTTGCAGAAGTAGACATTCTTACCCAGATGAATGGACAGCAGGCTCCCCAGAAAATCAACGGATTCGGAACTAAGACTATAATCGTCCCCCCAGGCCAGGGGCAGCTCGGCCATACGCAGACAAATGGAAAGTTTGTCAAAGTTGCGGTTACAAGCAATTACTTAAGCGTAACCGATAACGGCAGCGGCATGAATGCTGAGATAATAGCCAGAATGTTCGTCCCACGGGAAGGCACAAAGCGTCCCGAACCTTTAAGCGGACAAAAAGCTCAGGATGAAAAGAAAAAAATTAAAGTAATTTATGACCCGACGCTGCCGCATCGCGTTTCTTTTTCACGCAATGGAGAAGTCATATCTGCTATAGATATCCCTGACTCGATATCTTCTAAAGCAACATCGAAAGGCGGACTATCTATAGAGCTTGCCGGGCTTATGGATGTGCCTGAGTCGCGCGATAATATCCAGATCCCGTCAAGCCTTCAACCCGGTGAGATATCCAACTTTCAGATGGGTATAGGGTATGTTGTTGATAAGATCGTCGGCAGTCCGGAACTTTCCGTTACAGATAAATTGAAATACATAAATACCATAGCGGTGGGACTGGATGGCCTGATACAAGGTAATGCAAATTATGAGCAAGCCATCAAAATTATTCGCGCGGACATACAAAAAATGATCATCCCGATGATAACACAATTAAGAAAAGAGGGTGTTATCATATTACCGCACGACCAGCAATTTACAAGGCTGAAAATACCAAAAACCAAACAGGTAATATTCCTGCATGAAAAACTTTTTGACTGGCACGGTTCGCTGAGCCTGAAAGAACTTGGAATCCAAACTGTTACCGGCGTAAATTTAGGCGGCAGAAAGAAACTGCCTTTGATAGTTGCTCCTTTTACCTCACAGTCAACAAACGGGATCCGGCAATTTATCCGCAGCTGGTATCTGGGCAAGCGGGATGAACGGATACCCATAATCAAGACAGACCGTTTTATTGCCATACCTCAGGAGCTGGGCCAACGGCTTGTTGAACTTATAGCAAAAAGAGGTAAAGGCCTCTCTCAAAAAGAAGAAAGAGAGCTGGCTTCACTTTTAGAGAGGATAAACATCATTACCGGAGAAGAGGTGGTTACAAGCTATGAAGTCACTTCTGTAGAAACAAATATAAGCTTAGCGCCAATATCGCAGGCAGAGGAAGGAAGGATAGACACCGAGGCCATTAACCAATTTTTAAGCAAACCTCCCATTCGGCAAAAACCTACAGCTGTGCCTAAAGCAGAACCTTTTCATGACTCATTCGAAACTGTTAAAAAACTTGTTTCGCCCGCATCTAAGGCGCTGGCGATCGCAGAGATCGGCAAAGCGCAAGCAGCAGCAGGATTATCCACAGAAGCCGATAGAACGTTTAATCTTGCCTTAAAAGAGACGGATCGTATTAAAAACGATGCTGAAAAAGCAATATGCCTCATAATAATTGCCACAAAACAAACCGATGTAGGCATGATCGAAAAAGCTAAGATAACATATAGGGATTTCGGGGTATTCTTTAAAAAAACTGTAGGCACTAATTTAGGTCCATACGCATACTCCTTTATGGCCACAGTCGCAGCAAGACTAGATTCTCCGGGGCTCGGCCGTGATGCCTTAAACGTTGCTATGAGTTTACAAGCGACCGGCACGATAGAAGAACAGGCTGTGACAGATGCCATTGCCGCCGTTATCGAAGCATATGCAAAAGCAGGAAGAATCAATGAGGCGCCAATTAGTTCCACTAATTGGCTTTACGATGCAGCCATTATCGCCGACCGCGCTGCATCGCCGGAAAAAGACCCGGATCTGGCCAATGCTCTTTTTTCGCAGGCCATCATGAACGCAAACGAGCTAAGCACAGAGCAAGCCAGAATACTTGCCCTTATTGAGATCGCTAAGGCAAAAGCTAGAAGATCGGCCGACGATTCCCAGAAATTATTTCTTTCGATCGTTGGCAAGGCCAGCAGATTACCAGCGAGCGATCAAACCAAATACTTTTCCCTCATTACCATTGCAGCGGCAAACGTCGGTCTGTATACTAATCTGCCGATGGATAGCAATTTTTACAAGGCGGCTGCCCTTGCTGCTATGGCTAGATGTTATACGAAAGACGGAGAGATTGAGCTTGCCGAACGCGCACTCAAGGAAGCTGTTGAGATAATCAAAGACAGTCAAGGAGCAGACGAGGTCAATGTCCAGTTCGAGATCGCCGGTGCCCAGGCAGAGCTGGAAGCATATAAAATTACGCAGATTAAGCCGGCAACCCAATCACTTCTGGAAGAAGCAGTAGCTACTGCAGGTAGGATCGGTGAAAACGCACAATACGCCCGCGCCCTTACGGCAATTGCTGTTGCACATGCAGAATTAGGCGCAACGCAAAAAGCAAAAGATATAATTGACAATGCCTCAAAAATGATCGGCGAGAAGAATGCTTCCGCAGCCCTCATCGACCTTGCTGCAGGATACGCGCAGATCGGCCTTTTTACAAACGCCGAAACATTATTTGCCCAGGCTATTACGAATGTTGAAAAAAATGACTCTCCGCCTTGGGATAAGCTACATAATCTTGGCAATATCATGATTGCGCAGGCTAAGGCAGGGCTTGCAGAGGCTGCGAAGAATACATCTGCAAAACTTATTCATATGGCAGAAGACAGCATGGATAACGAAACCCGCGTTTTCGGTTTTACTGAAATTGCCAGGGCGCATGCTGAAGCGGGCTTAATTAAAGAAGCCATGGAGATATCGGAAAAACTTTCTCCTGGGCTCGATAAAGCATTCGTCTTAACACGTATAGCCTCGGCACAAATAAAAACAGATACAGCTGAAGGTGCCGCTGACATGCTAGCTGATGCATACCAAATGACAGCTAAGTTTCCTAGCGACGACATCCACAAATTAAATGTCCTCATATCAATTGCGCAAGCATATATAGAAAGAGGCCGCGAGCAAGTAGGTAAAGGTATTCTTGCTATTGCGCATGATGAAGCTAATTCGCTTACCGATGAAATTCAGAAGCTGGAATCACTTACCCGCATTGCAGTAATACAAAGAAAGTCGGGCCTGGTTCAGGATTCGAAAGATACAATCAGAAAGGCTATTGAGATGTCATCAAATCTTACGAATGACTTCCAGAAAGCATTGGCTGTCAAGGCAATCATAACAGCGCTGATAGAAGAGGAGTTGCTCACAGAAGCTATAATATTTGCGGAAGGACTTGAGAAAAGTACGAAAATTAAATCAGAGGCTTTTGCTGACATTGCCATAGCACAGGCAAGGGCAGGGCTATTTCAGGATGCTTTCAGGAACGAGCAAAGGGCTACCTGGGCCAAAGATTCCGTAAATGTCCTGACTGAAATTGCCATAGCACAGGCAAGGGCGGCTATCGCGAGCCATGCTGCAAAACAGGTAACGTCCGCGCCTGCTGAGAAAGAAACAGCTGATTCGCTGTTTGCCGCGGCGTTTGCTACAGTAGAAGAAATTTTCATAGACGAACACAGAGCATCCGCGCTTGCCGCTATTGCTGCAGCACAAAAGGATGCAGGACTATCGGGCTCAGCCCTGGAAACCATCACCAGAGCTTATGAAATAATAAGAGACGATACTGAATACTTAACGATCATGGACGTTGCCGGAGGACTGGCGAAATTAGGATTGGAAGCCAGGGCACGAGATGCATTCGAAAAAGCTAAAACCTCTGCCTTCAACACATATAACACAAACGATCAAATATATCATATAGGTCTAATAGCTACTGCGCAGGCAAAAGCGGGATACCGCGACGCCGCCGTTGAAACATTTGCAAAAGCTATCGATTTAGTGTGGGGCATGTCTAATGTGGAACAGGCTGTTGCTTTTAATACTATCGCCGTAGCTCAGGCAGACGCAGGCATGATCGATGATGCCCGCGAAACCGCAAAATACGCTTTTGGCGATCTGGAAAAAGCATATGTTTTGGTTGCGATCGCCAGAGCTCAAATAAAAGCGGGCTTAGACGCGGATGCCGGCAGCAGCTTGGCTGAAGCTTCTAAAATAACCGAAAGGCTTGCCGACAACACGAATAAGCTTAAAGTAATCATATCGATCGCTAACGCATACATAGAAGCAGGTTTTAATAAAGTAGCCAATGCACTTCTTCGTAATGCCAATCACATAGCTGCTGGCCTTACCCTTACCTCTGGCAGCAATGTGGACAAAGCTATTGCGTATTCTCTGATCGCCGGATTGGAGTCAAAAATAGGGGTACCTTTAGAATTTAAAGAGACTTTTGACATCGCCATAAGTTTCGTCAAGCTTCTTAGACCTTCAGAATATAACTACGCTGTCGTTACATCGATAATAAATACCCAAATCGAATCGAGGCAATTTAAAAATGCCATAAATTTTACAGACCAGATACCGATAGAGCACCTTAAAGAACACGCCTGGGTCATGATCATCAGAGCCCTCATAGACTCAGGCTCCATTACCGCGGCTATAGATAATTTACGCCATATTTCAGATCATGCCGCAAAGTCCAATATCCTTGTTGATATAGCCGCTGCGCAGGCAAAGCTAGCAGCAAAAAGCATAACTGCAGAAGAAAAGGCGGAAACACACAAAGTTGCAAAAGAAGAAGAGGCAGACGCCAAATCAGTGCTGGAGAATGCTTTGGTTACAGCGGAAAAGATCACAATAAAAGATCACAAAGCATCCGCGCTTGCCGCTATTGCCATCGCACAAATGAAGGCCGGATCATATAAAAATGCCTTCAGCATTATTACCAGAGCCGGTCTAATGGTAGAAAATAGTAAAGAATTTTCAGCACTTATCGATGTCGCTAAAGCACAGGTAAAATTTGGATTGACTCCAAGCGCTGAAGATACATTCAGGAGAGCAGCGGATTGCGCCAGGGATTACGGCGAGTCTAGCCAAGTATACATACTTTCGCAGGTTGCTATTGCTCAGGAAAAATCAGGATTGAACGATAGCTCTGAAGAAACATTCAGAAAGGCTATTGCAATAGCAGAAAACATAACTAACGAAGAAGAAAAGGCTGGAGCTTTTCAGGCTATTGCCATGGCTCATGCTGAAGCAGGGTTAAATCTACCAAGCATACAAATATTAGATAAAATACCTGCCTCGTTTAATTTTAAAAAAGCGGAGGCGCTTGCGGAAATCGCCAAAATGCAGGCAAAGAAAGGAGCGATAGACTGGGCGAAAGAACTTATCAACCGTGCTATAGCTTCAATAAGCAATAATCCAGATGATTACCTCAAATGTCTTACTCTGGTTTCAATAGCAGAAGCACAGATGAATTCGCAGCTCAGACAAGAAGCAATCGAAACGCTTCACGTAGCGGCACGGATAGCAAACGATACCACTGATACCTATAAGAAAGATATCGCCTTTTGCCGGATTGCTGCACAGCAAGCAAGGTTAGGCTTGTCCATATCTAAAACAAATATGGCTATTGCGACTGCTTCAATTTTCTCCACACCCCGGGAGAAGGCAAACTTCCTTCGGGAGATTATTGAATCGTATATAAAGTCAGGGGCGATCGAAGAGGCCATGTCGTTTGCTGATAAAGATATACCAGAATCGGATTTTAAAGAAAAGGCCTGGCTTACGATTGTAGTAGCGCTGGCAAAGGCAGGCTCGATCAGTACAGCTCTTGAAAACCTAGAAAAAATTATCAATGATCCATCGAGATCCGCCGCGCTTATGGCTATCGCCATAGCACAAGCGGAGGCTGGCCCGGCTCAGCTAGCAGAAGAAAAGATTTATACGGTGAAGGCTACACCAAAAGCGGCTAAATTTGAAGAACTGATCGAGAAAGCCAGGGAACTCCCCGACGTCATCTGCGGCCATACGCTTGTAGACATCGCTATAGCGCAGGCAGAAGCCGGCTTAATGCGCGAAGCTGACAATACTATTAACGAAGCTGCTATAACAATATCAGATCTTAAGAACGATGATGGATACACAAGGGCAGGGATGCTTGCTGATATTGCACGAGCAAAAGAAAAAGCGGGATCGCATGAAGATTCCATCATGACATTTAACGCCGCCATCGACACAGCGCGAGGAATTGAATCTACACAAAGAAGAATTTACGCCCTGACTGAAATCGCCATTGCAGAGATGGGCGCTAATATAGTTCGCGGCACCCTGCTTAACGAAGCTCTTAGCTTAGCTTTGAACATTACCAATACAAACCACAAGATACCGGTTCTCATTAAGATAGCTGCAGCATATGCAAAAATAGGGTTTATCGATGATGCCGAAAAAACAATTACCCTGGCTGCTACTAACATGCTGAAAATTCCGGCAGATCTACCCAAGGCACACTTAATTGCGAGACTCGCAATAGCACAATGTGAAGCCGGAAAAGAGGAAGACGCTGCCCGCAATATTGAAATAGCATCAAAACTCATAACAGCAGCTTCCAAAGATGCCGATAGCAATAACATGGTGACAGCCTTTTGCGCCATAGCTGAAGCACAAGCAAGGGCCGGCAAAATGAAAGACGCAAGCATCAGCCTTTCAACTGCCGTAACAATAACCAATACTATCATAAACGATACCGATAAAACGGAAGCCAATACCTTGCTTGCAGCTACATACTCAAAAATAGGATTATTTGAAGAATCTGACAATATAATAAATGAAATAACGGACCCCAAATCTCGGATATATGCCGATGCTCTTACCGCACCAGCACGCATAAGGGCAGATTTGGCAAAAATAACTGCCGTAGAGACAAAAACAGAGGATGACGAACAAACACTCGAATTGTGGAACAACAACATTCTTTCTCAACGCGACAAAATGATTCGGCGGGCGCAAAGTGCATATGACCCCATACTCGACTACATAAAAACAAATATCCCTGAAGAATTTCAACAAGAAGCGCTCCAATTAGTAAAGACAAACATTGAGTCTCTTTACAAAAACCAGGAAACTTATATAGCTGAAAGATTTTACGCTTCCCTGGCAGGCGCACCTCTTGAACTGGACGACAACACTTTACCATTTGATATGTTTGGCTTAAGGATGCAGGAGATAATGCGCACACTTCCCGGTTTTATGACCGCGCTAAAACCACAGCTATCGCAGGAAAATTACGCATTGCAATCCAGCATATATCGGACACTTTTCTCAAATCTTGTAGAGGCAGGGAGAGACTTTGACGGAAAAATAAAAAACATTGATGCGAATTTCCTGATGGCCCTGGCCTTAGGCTGGAAGGCTCATACAGCCGAACAGATAGAAGCTGCACAACAGATAGCCATTTTATTCTCCAGCCTGCAAACTGCTGCAGGAGGTGCATCACAATTTGAAACGTCACATAAAATAATTCAAATGCTGGCTAAGTTTAGCGATAAAGATCCGTCTAAAAACACTCCCATAATCATAGAGCAGCTGGAAAAGATATTTAAATTAAAACCGGCAGCGCGAGATAAGTTCCTTACAGACATGGCAGCGGCATTTTCCACAATAGATGCCGGATCGCTAAATACTTATGCGGAAAACCCACAGGCAACTTTATCTTTAGGCAAGGCCCGGCCATTTGCGGTTTTCCTGACACATCGGGTAGAGCAGGTTTTGCCGAAAACACGTGAAGCGCCAAAAGGTGAAGACATAAGGCTGCCGGATGGAGGAGTAGCGCTTTCACAGATAATTAAATTGGAACAGCAGCGGACTAAAGAAGGAACTGAAGATATAGTAATGAGCATGGATTACCTCATCCAGAATCTGGAAAGCTTGCCCGACTCATCAGAAAAACTTGAAGCAGAGTTACAGAGAAATGTAACTGTGCAAAGAGAATCCGGGGCCTATGCTGCGGAGATCACCCAAAATTCCAGAGATGCCACACGCAACAAGGAAGGTGAGCTGGTAATAGACTTTTATATGCAGAACGAAGGGGCGGAGTATGTTGAAGAAGCTAAAGATAACGGCACCGGCGCGCTCAACGAAGTCGCACTCATGATCCCCAAATCCACCAAAGCAGCGGGTGAGCAGCTCGACCTGACAGGATTTTTCGGCACGGGTAAATATACAATTTTTGAAGGGGTAGACCGTCTGGAAATAATCACAAAGAACAAAGACCGCGCCTTTATGTTTACCTATAAAACAATTAAAGACGATTCGGGCAAGCCTTTAGCCATCAGACTTACCGGCATCAGGAAAATAGCCGACCCTGCACTTACTCAAGGAGTAACCATACGCAGGATAAAATCCATCGAAAATACGATCCCTGAACTGGACCACTTATTAGCACAGCGCGCCTGGAAGAGTTTCGCAGGGCTTGCCCAGGATAAAAATTTCAGCATTTTTACAATGGGCCAGCAGAATAAGAAAGAGCCCCTGGCCGTAAAACGGTATGATCTAAGCGAGGCTGCATTTAAAGTAGCATTGCCGGGGCAGGAAGAAAATGATTTTGGCACCTTGCGCCTGATAAGCACTGAAGATATGCCGCTGCAGATCGTAGACCGCGCTGGCTTACGGGTCTCAGAGATTAAACAGGAATATCTCGCGTTAGTCCCGCAATCTTTGCACAAGTTTGTAGAAAAACTGGGCATAAACATACAGATCCCGCTGCCCCTGATACGCAACAGGTCAGCCTTTGAGCACGAAGACACATATCTGCCTTTTATTCAAAAATATGTGGCGGTCGCTTTTTACCGGGCCGTTGCATACAAGGCCATGACCCAAACCGATCCGCAATTTACTTTTGCAGACTTTCCGTTCGATTGGGAGACGAACGATAACTACTGGAACTCCATAAACCCGACGCAGGACAGACAGATAATAGACATTGCCGCAAAGATAAATTCTGGCAGGGCGGCAGAGATAAGCCAGGATAAATTCAAAGCCCTGCTCACGCCGAAAGGAACGATAGACAGAGAGCAGAAAGCGGTGCGCCTCATCCTTATGCTGGAAGTATCCGCTGACCCCGATAAACCGCAGGTAAAAACCAGTTTGCTTGGCAGGCGCATTGCCATCCAGGCCCGCATCAATGCGGATATGGCGCAAAGGCAGAAAGATTTACTGGAAAGTTCCGGACTGCCGAAAATAAATGTACCGCCCATAGACGATATCCCTAATTATAACCGCAAATTATCACAGGCTGCAGGCATAGAAAAAGGACATGAACAAATGTGGCATGTCGAAGATTTTATAATCGATCCAAAAACCCATTCTGCCGAGGAACGGGAATTGGTTGATTTAGGACAAAAAATTGGAAAAAAATTTGGCATAGAGCAAGTTATCCTTCTTAATAATGAAGTTTCTTTTGCCGGAGCTTTTAGAAATTTTAAAAACAAAAACACCATGTTCCTTGCGCGCGGCATAGCCATGCAGATCGGCATGCCGTCAGACGGTATTCTTGACGCTGCCACAAATACTGTCGTCCATGAATTAGCGCATCTGCTGGAGCGATTTGCACACGAGGACGATATCGCAGAAATGTGGCGCGAAGGTTATGTTTCCCACGAAGCCGGTTTTACACACGATGCCACAGAAGGGTTGTTCTCCGAGGCAATGAGACTCATATCAGCTGTCTCTCTGGCAGATAATGCCGGCCAGATAGAAACCACAGTCGAGGAGACTGAACAACCTGAAGAGCCTGCCGTGGTAGAGGTAGCAGCGCAGGAAGAGCAGGCAGCGGAAACCATTGCGGCGCCTGAACCGGAAAAGGAGGCAGCCGCGCTGCCGGAAGTTACAGCGCCTGTTTCATTGGAAGCCCGTCAGGCAGCAGCGGTAGAAGCGCTCGTCTCTTCGGAACAAAAAAATAATGACGTGAACGTTATCATATTATTACCTAAAGGCATGAGACGCGACGAAGTCCAGCCGGTCCAGAGTGCGGTCAATAAAGGCTTAACTAAAAATAGATTCGGCAGGATGGAGGATAATCTGCAGGTTGTAATCATAGAGGATGGCGATATAACAAAAACAAATGCACAGATCAAATATTTTACAAACGAACGTGAAAGACTGGGCATAAAAGGAAGGACTATCATCTTTGCCCCGCAGGCTGAAAACAGAACCGTTAATATTGCAGCTGACCTGCGAAAAGAATATATGGACGACAAGAACAATGTAACTGTCATACCAGACGCATATTTAGATTTCAACCCCAAGCAGCAAAGATATCCGGATGTCATGGTAAGGGTAGCGCTCGGCAGGAACGTTGCGTTTTATCGGAATCTTATAAATGCAGGCAAGGACACGAAAGAAGTCGAGGGTATAATAAATGACCTTCTGCGCAAAATCACCGATGGGACGGCAAGTATAAGCGAGATCTTAAATTTCATAAAGGTTTTACGCATTTTGCCGATCGACTATGGAGAGATCAAAAAGTGGGTAATAACGCAGAAGGCCGTCGCTACATCGCTATAATTATCCTTCACGTAGCTGCTTCTCGGCATCAATTATGTCGCGGTTTATCATGCGGATAGTATTTTTTATGCGCCCGGCCAGAACGGGGGAGATAGGCGCATCGCTTATCTCGCGCAATATCTGTATCGCCATCCTGAAATAACGTATGACTTCGCCCTCGTCAGTATCTGTCATGTCCAGGACCTTCTCAAACTTCATTCCATGCATCCAGCCCTCTATGGATTTGGACAGGTTAAAGTGCGGAGCTTTGCAGTAAGGGTGTATTCCCAGCCTTGATTCCTTACGGGTAATATTTTCATGCAAATTAGTAGAAACATTCTTCATATATTGGACATTTTTGGAAAGACCTATTACAACCTGGCCTTTTCTCGGCTCAAACACCGTCGCAACAGCCAGGATCCCCAGACCGATCTCGTCGAGATTTTCAAAAACACCATCATCATACAGCTCCGCGAGAAGAAGCTCATAACCATAGACCGCTTTGGCAAATTCGCCCTTAGGTGTCAATTTTCCCTCTGATATATGACCTAGCTCTTTCAAGAGCGTCAGCTTTGATTCCATGTTCTTGATCGCATCGCGCTGCTGTTTGGCCTTAGTCTGAAAATAATGGAAAGACATGGGATATATGTTAAATAGCTCTCCCTTGTAACGCGAGTAAAGGTTGAGCATCGTCGCATACGACGCATTAAACTGGCTGTTCACATCTTCCGGCTTACCATAAATGATACGTTTGATCTCTTCTAAGCGTATCCTGCGCAGATTTATCCTGCTGTAAACAAAACCTTCGGTGTCGATGCCGCGCCTGCCCGCGCGTCCGGCCATCTGATAAAAATCGCGCGTCTTAAGGGGTCTGGTATAATTACCGTAAAATTTCGTAAGCTCATCAAAGACAACCGTGCGGCTCGGCATATTTATCCCTAAAGCAAAAGTCTCGGTGGTAAAAATAACTTTCAGAAGCCTGCTAGTGAAAAGCCGTTCAATAACCTCTTTCAAAGTAGGGAGCATGCCCGCATGATGGAAGGCTACGCCGCGCTCTATTAAAGGCACCATATCCTGAGCGCTCTTTTCGTGTGTTAAGTCAAATCGCTGACAAAGACTATCGTAGAGCGAAAGTATCTGCGCAGATTCTATCTTGTCGAGAAAATGGCAATCATAAAGCTCTGAAGCCAGATACTCAGCCCGCTTACGCCCAAAAACAAAATATATCAGCGGCAGGCCGTCTTTTTCTTCAACGTATCTTAGAAGAGAATGCGTCCGATTCTGCTTATAACTGCGCATACTCTTAAGATTATTGAGATTATCAACAACCTTATCGTGGCATTGAAAGAAGAAATGGAGCGGCACTGGTCGGGTGTCTTCAATAACAACCTTAACATCTTTTTTATGTATAGACGCTATCCAATCCGCAAATTGTTTTATGTTTGGTATAGTAGCGGAAAGGCACAGTATATTCATATGGGTGGGGAGAAATATCAGAGATTCCTCCCAGACGGTCCCGCGTTCAGGATTGTCTATGTAATGAACTTCGTCGAAAATTATCCAGGAATATTTCTTCAGGCTATCCGGAGCATCCAAAACTTTATTCCGGAATATCTCTGTCGTCATGATAAGCACAGGCGCGTCGGGATTAAGCGAAACATCGCCGGTAAGGATACCAATAGCATCGCTGTATTGCGCAGCAAAATCACGGAATTTCTGGTTTGAGAGGGCTTTTATCGGGGCGGTATATATCACGCCTTTCTGCGACTTGATACAACTTTCTATTACGTGTTCAGCTATCGCGGTCTTTCCGGCACCGGTCGGCGCCGAAACGATTACTGAATGGCCTGCATTTATATGTTCGATAGCTTCGCTCTGAAACCTGTCATAAATCATGCCGTTTATTATAGCGAAAATCTTTATGGCTCACAAGGCAAATCGAAATGAAAATTTTGCACTATTTTGCAGAAGATATAGTATAATACATTTCATGGCTTACCAGCAGGCGCTTGAAAAGGCGTGGAATGCAATTTCCGCACTGACTAAAGACAGCAAGCAGGTTAAACTCAAACTGCTTTCCGACACCTACACCATTGACTCCGGAAACAAAACCATCTATTCCAAATCGCCCAGCTCTCCGGCAAAAGACTACGTATCAATACTATTACTGCATTACCTTGCAAAAAAACTTAACTCAGGACAACTTCCACAACAGACAGGCGAATGGCTCGATTTTAAAGAACTGGAAGGCGGTGAAGGATATTATCCCGCATTTAAAAAGAGGACCATCGACCGCATAATTAAAAAATACGGCTCCAATCCAGATATGTTAAAAATTGTTTTACACCGGATGCCGGGTGAAACGGGAGACAAAAGCGACGTCAGTATTATCATCCATCCTTTTAAAGAAATATCGATACTGATAACAATGTCAAAATCCGATGAAGAGTTCGGCCCGGACGCCAATATATTATTTGATAAAAATATTTCGGACATTCTCTGCACAGAGGATACGATAGTCCTCACAGAAATGCTAGTTCATTCACTATAATGAAAAGGATACAAAATGAGCAATAGAAAACGATTGGGAATATTAACCGGCGGCGGTGACTGCCCCGGTATCAATGCGGTAATACGCGCAGTCGCAAGAAAAGCCATGATTGAAGACGACGCAGAGATAATAGGCATAGAAGACGGCTATGAGGGACTGGTAAACAATAAGTACCGCAGGCTCGAGATCAGCGAACTGTCGGGCATTTTAACTATCGGCGGAACAATACTGGGCACATCTAAAAAGGCGAACCCCTACAGATATGCAATAAAACAAGGTGATAAGCTTACATTTAAGGATATGTCCGGGACAGCGCTGGACAACCTCAAACAAATGGATCTCGACTGCCTCGTAGTAATAGGAGGCGACGGGACCCTGGGCATAGCTTACAAGCTATTCAAAGATGGCGTGCCTGTAGTCGGAGTGCCAAAGACTATCGACAATGATATAATGGGCACAGATATAACATTTGGATTTGATTCAGCTGTAACAATAGCCACCGAAGGAATCGACAGGCTGCACACAACCGCTCAATCGCACCACAGGGTCATGGTGGTAGAGGTCATGGGGCATAATGCAGGATGGATAGCCCTACACTCCGGTATCGCGGGCGGCGGCGACATAATACTTATCCCTGAGATACCTTATGACATAGAGGCTATCGCACAAAAAGTGAGGGACAGAAACAAGCACG
Organism: Candidatus Omnitrophota bacterium; assembly: GCA_041663425.1. Taxonomy (GTDB): domain Bacteria; phylum Omnitrophota; class Gorgyraeia; order 2-01-FULL-45-10; family 2-01-FULL-45-10; genus FEN-1322. Next base: position 5,762 of record JBAYMS010000031.1, on the reverse strand, counting down.
GCAAGAAATTCAGCATCGTAGTAGTGGCGGAGGGCGCCAAACCAAAAGGCGGAGAAGTGGTCGTCCAGCGCATAGTAAAAGAAAGCTCCGACCCGATACGTTTAGGCGGTGTAGGTTTTATTCTGGGAAAACAGATCGAGGACATTACCGGGATCGAAACACGCGCTGTCGTAATGGGCCATCTCCAGCGCGGAGGCTCACCCACACCATTTGACCGGGTCCTGGCGACACGTCTCGGCACTAAAGCTGCCGACATGTTCCAGAAACGTCATTTTGGCCATATGGCAGCCATTCAAAAGCAGGGTGTTGTTGAAGTTTCATTAAAAGAAGTGTCCGGCGGTATTAAGAAGATCCCGTTAGACCATCCACTGATAGCGTCAGCCAGATCGCTAGACACTTCTTTTGGTGATAAAAAATTACGTTAAGGAGAAACTTATGCCTAATGTATTTAACGCAGCGGAAGTGATAGACATGGGTATAGAGAAAGAGCGCAAACGCCGCGATTTCTATGGTTACGCAGCTGAGAAATTTGCTGAAAAAGACTTAAAAGAGTTATTTTCGCGGCTGAGAGACTGGGAAGAAACACACATACAAAAATTTTCTGAAATAAAATCAAGTCTGGAGGAATCCGAAACGACCGAATCGTATCCAGGCGAGCTTGCCGCATATATGAACGCTATTGTAAGCGACATTCTTTATAACCAGGTTACAGCAAAATGGTTTACAGAAAACATACGTGGTCCTATAGTCGCCCTGACATATGGGATCAGTTTTGAAAAAGACGCCATACTTTTCTTTAATGAATTATTGAAATATATGAATCCGTACCATACAGAAAAAATCCAGGAGCTTATAGAAGAAGAAAAGAAGCATTTGCTTTATTTAAACGAATTACGCGAAAAGTACGGACAAAAATAATAAAACTGCATGACAAAAAATAGCATTTACGTCAAAAAAATGCGCCATACCGCTGCAGGGTTGTTTCTAACGCTACTTATAACTGTTTTCGCTTTAAATTTCTCTATCAACATATTAACCAATTTCCTCGCACTGCCACCTGTGTATGAATCCATAGTCGATAGCCTGCTGCTAGTCCTGTTCGCATACACAATACTATATTTTCTCACATTCAAGCCCATGGCTGCGGAGATATTGGATAGACAGGAAGCTGAAAGCCAGACGCGGAAACTCGCTGCCATAGTTGAGTCTTCAGACGATGCTATAATAGGTAAAAGTTTAAATGGTGAAATTTTAACATGGAACAAGGGAGCCGAAAAATTATACGGCTATACAATAAACGAAGTAAAGGGGCGGGCTGTTTCCGTCCTCGCCCCGCCCGAATACGCTGACGAGACATTGCGCCTTATCGAAAAAATAAGCCGCGGAGAGTCTGTCACTCATTACGAAACTACTCGTAAGAAAAAAAATGGGGAGTTGATAAACGTCTCTCTCACGATATCGCCCATACGCGATACTGGCGGAGAGATAATCGGAGCATCAACCATAGCCCGCGACATTACTGAACGAAAGATGAGCGAAGACCTCCTGCGCCACGCAAAAGAACAGGCGGAGCTGCTCTTTAGGATAACACCAAGCGCGATATTAACCCTCGATACGGATCTTCACATTACGACCTGGAATGATAAAGCCGCCGACCTGACAGGCTATTCCCAGGAGGAGCTCGTCGGAAAAACGTGCGGGATATTCACTGATCTGCCATGCAAAACCGAAAATAGCATATTTAAAAATATACTTCCAAAACCTGTGACAGGGCAGGAATGCCATATCAAAACTAAAGACGGCAGAACATTGACAATACTTAAAAATATCGATTACGTCAAAGACCTGAAGGGCAGGATCGTGGGAGTAATAGAGAGCTTTGAAGACATCACTATACGCAAACAGCTTGAAGAGGATCTGCGTAAATCGCGGGATTATTTGCATAGGATAATAAATTCAGTTGCCGATCCGATATTCGTCAAGGACAGACAGCACCATTTATTGCTGGTCAACGATGCTTACTGCTCCTTCGTAGGCTATTCAGCAAAAGATGTAGTGGGAAAAACTGACTATGGTTTTTTCCCAAAAAACCAGGTTGAAATATTTTTGCAAAAAGATGAAGCAGTATTAAATACCGGAGTGGAAAATATAAATGAAGAAGAGATAACTGATGCCTCTGGGAAAGTGCATACGGTGGCCACAAAAAAAGCTTTGTATGTCGATGACAACGGTGAGAAATTCATAGTAGGAGTGATGCGCGACATAACAGAACGCAAACGCATAGAGAAACTGAAAGACGATTTCATAGGCACCGTTTCACACGAACTGAGAACGCCGCTATCCATAACCAAAGAAGGCGTAAGTCTTATCCTGGATAAAATACCTGGGCCCATAAACGACCAGCAAGCCAGGATATTGACAGTATCGAAAAATAACATAGACAGGCTATCCCGTATAATTAATTCCTTACTTGACATCTCCAGAATCGAATCCGGGAAAGTAGCGCTAAAAATAGAAAACATAGATTTGGTTATAATTATCGGACAGGTCATTTCTTCATTCGAAACAAAGATAAAAGATAAGAGCCTGGAGGTAAGAGCCATTCTCCCAAAAACCGCTGCTTTTGTTGAGGCTGACCCCGATGGTATTATACAGGTGCTTACCAATCTAATGGCCAACTCCCTGAAATTTACCGAAAAAGGTTCCATAAGCATCTCTCTTGAATACACAAACGACAGCGCAGAGATTTCAGTTTCAGACACAGGCGTCGGCATAAGCGTCGAAAACCTTCCTAAGTTATTTGAAAAATTTCAGCAATTTGGCAGGGTCAACGGCCCCGGAGAAAAAGGCACCGGGTTGGGGCTGGCGATAGCCAAAGGCATCATATCTGCCCACAAGGGCCTGATCTGGGCTGAAAGCGAAGTTGAAAAGGGAACTAAAATCACTTTCACACTGCCTAAAAAGAGGAGATAGCGTATGGCAAAACAGAAAATACTTATAGTTGATGATGAAGTGGATTTTTTGGAAATGCTGCGCCTGAGGCTCGAAGCAAATAATTATTCCGTAGTAACCGCAATGGACGGGAATGAAGCGCTGGAAAAATTTAAAAATGAAAAGCCATCAGCAGTACTTCTGGATATTCTCATGCCGGGAATGGATGGGATAGACGTCCTGAAACAAATACGAAAAACGAACAGCAGTATACCGGTATTTATCATTACGGCATTTTCTAATGAAGAAAGGTTCAAAATTGCAAACAAATTAAACGCCTCCGGTTTTATAGTCAAGACAAGCGACTTGCAAAAAGAGATACAAAACATAACTTCCGCTATCGAGATCTCCGGAGGATTTAAAGGACGTCAAGCAGACAAATGAGCCGAAAAGACGCTAAAAACATTGCCTTAGCCGCAATCTTTCTCCTGGCATTTCTACCGTCTGATGCATTCAGCGCCGATCAGGGCGAGACTGAAAGAATGCTAAGACGCATAACGCCTCCTATGACAGTCATAAAAGAAGAGGTGAAAGCTAAAGACCAGTGGTACTTCGATTACTACTATGAGCCCAGCGTAATTATACAGGGTAATAGAACCGGCCGATGGAGCGAAAACACCACCACATTCGGATATACTCACGAAAATGTCCAGGGGTATTTTTTCGTCACGGAAATGGATCGCCTCGGTGATAATGACTACAACGCCAACTGGGGAACATATATAACACTCAAAGATTCCTACGTCCATATGGAGACGGGTTTTGGGTGGAATATAAATTATACTTACGATTTCCAGTCAATAGTTGAATATGGCCACAAGCTTATAAAAAACGTATTTTGGCAGGTTGGATATAATTACAGATGTTACCGGACGGCCGGTGACGTCCACAATATATACCCCGGCCTCATATACTACTTTGGCGACAATTATATAAGCGCAAATTACGGCATTTCGTGCATCGAATCGAGAGATGCGGCCAATTTTGGTACAGTAAAAGGTGTTTTTGCGATAACCGACTTCCTGAAGCTATACGGCGGCGTAGCGTTCGGTGAGCGCCTTTACGATATATTCGGACTCTCGGCTGCCAAAGAAAAAGGTTATATACTATTTGTCGGCACAAATATAAAAATTTATAAAGGTATTAACTGCCGTGTGGGCTACATTTACGGAAGGGAAGAGCCTAAATTTGAAAAACACGGAATGCATTACGATCTTGCGGTGAAATTTTAATGGTAAATTATCACGCCGATACAGTATTTAAAATAGATATTTTTTTGTTAGCGGCATATCTGATTTTTAGCGCCATCCTTATCCTGTACATAGTAATAAGGGGCTGGCGTTCCAGAAAGCGCATTCAAAGGCTTCTCAGCATAAAACGTGATCTATTTAAGCTAATCCTGTCATCTGAAACTTCCAATGTTTGTGTGCCATCTATAACAAACGCAACTGCCACAGACTTCGTGGACGTCCTTACTAACAGGCAAAGATATTCTGTATTTTTTAATGAATCCGAGCAGCAATCATTCAAAGAATGTTTCGTAACCGCCGGTAAAGTAAAGACCCTCGAATCACTTATAAAAACTAAATCAAAAAAATGGAAAAGGATCGAAGCTATAATTGCATTGGGATACATACAGGACGAATCCACTCTGGCAGCTCTGCAGGACTCGCTATTTAGTAGAGATGAAGACATCTCATATTTTTCCGCACTGGCAATAGGCCAGGTAAGCACCATGAAATCAGTAAATATACTGATGTCCTTTCTGAAGGCTGTGCCATCCATGAGACGGAAAACAGCTTCGATACTCGAAAATCTAAGTCCAAACATATCCGATGAAGTTATAAAATTCGCAGATGATGAAGATCCTGAGGTGCGCCTATGGGCGGTAAAGTTACTTGCCAAATCAGTGTCAAAGCAATATGTAAAAAAAGTGGAAGGCCTAACTGATGACCCATCGCCTGATGTGAGGGCGGCCGCATGCGAGTCTCTCGCTAAACTGCAGGACAAAGACTGCAAAAAGTTGCTTGAAAAACATCTAAAAGATGATAGTTGGCTTGTGCGAATGCACTCGGTGCAATCGCTTTCCGCGATATTTGGCAAAGAGGCCATACCGGAAATATTCAAACAATTAAATGACGGATCGCTGATGGTGTTAGACAGCATCAGACAGGCGATCGCAGATAATATAGAAGCTGCCCAGCCGTATATTTCAAAAATACTTGAAGGAAACGACGAGTTGGCTAAAAAAATATGCCTTGAAGCGCTTGACCTATCCGGAAAAAGAGAGAAATGATGACACGCGAAATATTCTATCAGATCGTAAATCCTGCATTTTATATATTATTCGGATATTTTCTCGTCCTGGTAGCCTATTACACACTCTTGATAATAGTAGGCCTTGCCGAAGAGAGGAGGCGCTGGAGGCAAAATACTGTCGACGATTATTCCTTACTCTACTTTTCTTCACTTACTCTGCCCGTTAGCATAATAATACCTGCTCGAAATGAGGAGGATTGGATACACGACTCGGTGCTGTCGGCAATAAACTTAAACTATCCTAAATTTGAAATCATCGTTGTCGATGATGGTTCTACCGACGGAACACTTGAGGTGCTGAATAAAACCCTGGATCTTCGCGCAGTTGAGACGCATTACGTCAAGCACTTCAAAGACGGCAAAGTCCAAGATATACTAAAAAGCAATAAATATCCAAATGTTACTGTTATAGCAAAAACAACAGGACTAAAAAAAGCAGGCGCTGTAAATGC
>JBAYMS010000030.1:0-20250 GCA_041663425.1 Candidatus Omnitrophota bacterium | reverse complement strand
GGCCTATGCGGCCGGCATTACTCCGGAAGCGATGGAGGCGGATGCGGTTAAATTTACCGCAAACAAGCTACTCGATCCTACCATACCTACCATGGGGCTGCTGGCAGGAGAAAAACTGGAAGCCTCGATAAGAGAGCTGATCGACCATAAAACTTTTGCCGATTGCAAGATACCTTTTGCCGCAGTGACCACAAATATCGAAACGGCGGAGGAGATAGTTCTTCAGTCAGGCGACATGATAAAGGCTATCAGGGCGAGCTGCTCATGGCCCGGCATATTCAACCCTGTAAAGATCGGCGGCAAACTCCTTGTGGATGGCGGTATAAAAAATAGCGTTCCCACAAAAATAGCCCGCGCGCTTGGCGCTGAGTATATCCTGGCGGTCGATGTCGGGTTTTGTGTTAAAGAAGGTCCGATAAAAAATATTTTCCAGATGATACTGCAGTCCTTCCAGATAACCGGAGAAGAACTGAATAAATATCAATCCGTCGATGCCGATCGCGTTATAAAGGTCGATCTCGGGCATATAGACCAGGTTGCGTTTGATAAGGCAAGGGAGTCGATACGAAAAGGTGCGGAAGCGGCCGAACTTGCGATACACCAGATAAAGAAAGACCTGAGGATTTAAATAAATGTTATTTAATGTTGCGCTGCTTGCCTTCCTGGCAGTATTCTGTTTCGCCTTATTCTACCTTATCATACGGATCAAGGATGTGTCGACCGAAGTCTTGAGGCTTAATGAGCGCCTGCCGATAACCGATGAGATGCGCAGGCAGGCATCCAGCACAATAGAGAGTCTGAATGAGCGTATGGGCAGCCTGAACCAAAAGGCCCAGCAGATAAGCGCGGTCATGAATGAAGTTACAAGCCTGCGCAATCTATTTACGATGCCTAAAAGTGCTGGATCTGCCGGTGAAAGGCTTCTTGAAAAAGCGCTTCACGATATTCTCTCGGCCGATATGTATCAGACTCAGGTGCGGTTATCTTCCGGCACGGTAGATTTTGTAATAAAGTTCAAAGACTATATGGTCCCCGTTGACTCAAAACTCTCCCTGGAAGATTACAATAAAATGTTTTCTACGAACGATGAAGCGTTGAAAAGAACTTACTGGAAATCTTTTTCAAATGCCGTAAAGAAGAGAATAGATGAGACCGCAAAATATATCCTTCCCAATGAAAAGACGACAGATTTTGCCCTTATGTATATAGCTTCGGAGAGCGTGTATTACGAGGCATTTATAAAAGATAAACAGTTCGGTGAAGATAATAACCTTATCGATTACGCCCAGCGCAAGAAGGTCTATCCGACATCGCCGCAGACCATATACCCGTATCTTATGACTATAATACAGGGCATGAAAGCCCTCAGGATTGAAGAGAATGCAAAAGAGATACTGGCTAAAGTTACCGGCCTCAGAAATGACTATGAAAGATTCAAAACCATCTACAATATCATAATAAGCCATGTCGAAAATGCGCACTCAAAGCATAATAACGAAGCTCAGAGTGCTATCTCTAAACTTGAGCAGCATATATCCGGTTTAGAGCACAAAGCCAGGTAAATTCCTCTTTACATATCCATCCTATTATGTTAAATTATTTACCCATGACTAAGAAGATTGTATCTATTTGCGTGCGAGCAATCATAAGCTTAGGCCTTATATTAATATTACTATATATTATGAGGGGTAAGTATTCCCAGATATGGGATGCGATAAGAGGGGCAAATGCCCTGTATTTAGGGCTGGGTTTCGTTGCTTTTGTTGTTGCGCTTACTCTTGCGGCTATCAGGCTAAAACTTATCATAGATGCTCAGGGGGCAGGGCAGGCAACTGTGCCCGAGGCAATCTCACTCACTTTCATAGGCTATTTCTTCAATAATTTTCTTCCCACATCCATAGGTGGAGACGTCGCCAAGGCTTATTACCTGTCCAGAAAGAGCTCTGATAAATTAGGTTCATTCACGTCTGTAGTTGTAGACAGGGCTATGGGCCTGATAACTATGATTCTTATGGCAGCGATTGCGTTATTATTTGCACAGGGACAGGTGGTGGATGTAAATGTCCGGTATATGATATATACAATTACCTTTCTGGCGATCCTCGGCACAGTTTTTCTTATGAATAAAAATTTCGCAAAGAAATTTTCCATCTTATTGATAATAATCCGCCCCATTGAAGATAAAGTCAGAAGGCTTTATAACGCCGTCCACCTTTACAAGAAACACACAAGCCTTATCGTAAAATCGTTTATAATTTCAATATTCAGCCAGTTGTTTTTCTTTGTAAGCATAGGCATCCTGGCTGTAAGCGTAGGGTCGATAATACCTCCCATGGACATACTTATGCGAATGCCTATAATATGCGCAATGAGCCTTCTGCCATCAATAAACGGCCTTGGGGTGCGGGAGGGGTCGACCGTGGTGCTGTTTGGACCTATCATAGGCAAAGAGAATGCTTTTGTAGTAAGCATATTATGGCTTTTAGTGCTTTTCCTTACCAGTATTATAGGCGGAATAATATATGCTTTCAGCCCGCAATTTAAAATTAAATGGGGTGAGGTTGAACGTAAGGAAGCAATATGATAGATGAAAATTTAATGAATATACTGGTTTGCCCGGTATGTAAAGAAAAACTCGACTATAGAAACGAAAAGATGATCTGTTCGAAATGTAAAAAAGCATATCCGGTAAAAAGCGGCATACCCGTAATGCTCATCGAAGAAGCTGAAGATATTACATAAAGAGAAAGGTCGCGGATAATGAAAAAGATACTGGTTATACATGGCCCTAATCTCAATCTTCTCGGCACGCGCGAAGTTGGTGTTTACGGTAATACGACCATTGCGGATATAGATGAGGCTCTGAATAAGTCAGCAAAGGTTAAAAATGTATTCCTGGAAATAATGCAGTCAAATCATGAAGGGGAGATAGTCGAGAAAATAGGCCAGGCTAAAGGCAAGTTTGACGCGATAATCATAAATCCGGCCGCATACACACATACAAGCATAGCGATAAGAGACGCCATAAGCGCGGTCAATATACCGACTGTGGAAGTTCATATTTCCAATATTTATGCCAGGGAAGAATTTCGTCATACGTCATTGATAGCTCCTGTTGCTAAAGGGCAGGTCTCGGGGTTTGGGAAAAGCAGCTATCTTCTCGGCCTTGATGCGGCGATAGGCTTAATAGACAAGTAATGCTAAATTCTGTTTTTGCAAAAAGAACCGCTCTTTTAAAAAGTGAATTGCGCAAGCAGGGGCTGGATTCATTCCTTGTAACGAAAGATGTGAATGTTTCATATCTGACCGGCTTTAATGGACATGACGCCGCTGCCGTAATTACAATGGGAAGATCTTTTTTGTTTGTCGATTCAAGATATGTTGAAGAAGCGAAAGATTGCGTTAAAGGTTTTGACATCCGTCTGGTTAAGCGATCTCTATATGAGAACATCACTGAAGCTATAGAAGATAACCGGCTGAAAAAAATAGGCTTTGAATCGGCGGAACTGCCTTACGAGGTGGCCGAGAGGCTTAAGGGCCTTATAAAAAAAAGTTTCTTTGTGCCGGTCAGAGGGCTCGTAGAAGACTTAAGGTCTGTGAAAGACCTCGACGAGATACGGCTGATCCGTAATTCGATACATCTGGCGAAGGACGTCCTTGCTCGCGTAAGGCCGTTTATAAAACCCGGGATTACTGAGGAATTTATTGCCAGAAAGATAGACATAGATTTTATTGAAAATGGCGCCAAATCCGCATTTGATCCTATAGTAGCTGCGGATGCCAATTCGTCGAAACCTCACGCTACACCTACAAAGCGTAAGGTCGGCAAAAACAGTGTCGTGATGATAGATATGGGCGGGATATTGCAAAGATATAATTCCGATATAACGCGCATATTTACAGTGGGCAGCATTAAGCCGCGTATGGCAAAAATATACGATGTGGTGAGGACAGCCCAGGCTATGGCAATAGAAGCCGTAAGGCCGGGGGAGCGCATTGCGCAGATAGACGCAACGGCTCGAAGATATATAAGGAGCAAGGGGCTGGGTAAGTATTTCGGCCATGCTTTGGGGCATGGGGTCGGTCTTGAGATACACGAAAAGCCGACGGTTTCAGGATTGAACGAAGGGGTTTTGCGCCCCGGAATGGTATTTACGGTCGAGCCGGCTGTTTACATACCTAAGCTGGGCGGTATAAGGGTGGAAGACATGGTTCTCGTGACCGATAAAGGTTGCGAAATCTTATCGGCATAATTTAGATAGCGGAATAATTTTAAATTTACAAAGGAGATGTGGACATGTATATAAAAGAAATAAAGGATATGATAAACCTGATGAACGAGAACGGCCTGACCGAACTCGAAGTGGAAAAAGATGGTGTCCGTATACGCCTTAAAAAAGGCGCGAGCGGTTACGATAAGGCCATAGAATATGTAATGCACCCCCAGGCAGCTCAGGGAGCCAAAGCGGCTCCTCAGCCGGAAAAGGTCGAGAAGAAGAGCGGCATTGAGGTGAAGGCGCCGATGGTAGGGACTTTTTATCGCTCACCTTCACCTGAAGCGGCTCCCTACGTTAATGTGGGGGATTCGATTGAGGTTGGCCAGGTTATATGCATAATAGAAGCGATGAAACTTATGAATGAGATCAAGTCTGAGGTTAAAGGAAAAATCGTAGAGATACAGGCCGACAATGCCGAGCCTGTAGAATTCGGCCAGGTGCTTTTCGTTATTGAACCGGCGGTTTAAAATATGGCAATGTTCACTAAAATACTTATTGCTAATAGAGGCGAAGTTGCATTAAGGATAATCAGAGCCTGTAAAGAGTTGGGGATCCGGACGGTTGCAGTCTATTCACAGCCGGACATAACCTCGCTCCATGTAAAATATGCCGATGAGGCTATTTGTATCGGTTCGGCGGCAAGCTCATCCAGCTATCTGAATATTCCCAGTATAATATCCGCGGCAGAGATCACGGATGTCGAAGCGATCCATCCAGGTTACGGTTTCTTGGCCGAAGACGCGCACTTCGCAGAGATCTGCGAATCGTGCAAGATCAAGTTTATCGGACCTACGCCTGACAATATGCGTAAGATGGGCGATAAGATGGCCGCGAAGGATTCCGCGAGAAAAGCCGGCGTTCCTATTATTCCCGGCAGCAAAGCGATCATAAAAACCAAAGAAGAAGCTCTCAAGATCGCCAAAGAGATGAAATATCCTGTCATCGTCAAAGCAGCAGCAGGCGGCGGTGGTAAGGGTATGAGAATATGTCACAATGACGTCAGGCTCGTCGGAGCGCTCATGACAGCTCAGAGAGAAGCTGAGGCGGCGTTTGGTAATCCCAATGTCTATATCGAGAAATACATAGAAAAACCCCGACACATTGAAATACAGATACTGGGAGACAAGTATGGTCACGTTGTCCATCTGGGAGAAAGGGATTGCACGATACAGCGCCGGCACCAGAAACTGATCGAAGAAACACCGTCACCGGTGCTTGACAGCAAGCTGCGTAAAAAGATGGGCGAGGCGGCTATAAAATGCGCCAAATCTATAGGCTACGAAAATGCCGGCACGATCGAATTTCTCCTGGATGAGGACAAATCGTTCTACTTCATGGAGATGAATACACGTATACAGGTTGAGCATCCTATAACAGAAACAGTTACAGGTATCGATCTGATAAAGGAACAAATAAAGATCGCCGCAGGTGAAAAAGTTGAATATAAGCAGGAAGATATAAAATTCACCGGCAGCGCTATCGAGTGCCGCATAAATGCTGAGGATCCGGATAATGATTTTATGCCGTCTCCGGGCAAGATATCAACGCTTCATCTACCAGGTGGCCGTGGTGTTAGGGTAGATACGCATGTTTACACCGGCTATGATATTCCTCCTTTTTATGATTCCATGGTCGGCAAGCTCATAGTTCACGGCAAGGACAGGCTGGATGCTATAAGCATCTGCAAACGTGCGCTTGATGAGTTTGTAGTCGAGCCTATAAAGACTACTATTCCTTTCCATAAGAGAGTAATGAGCAACCCCGCTTTTATACGCGGAAAATTTTCTACCGATTTCGTTGAACGTCTTTTTGAAAAGGAAGAATAACGCATAATTTTGAGGGGAATAAACTTATGGTAAAAGAGCATGATGCACACAGGGAAAGATCAACCGACCTGGGAGTTGTCCGTATCAGCAATGAAGCCATTTCTACAATAGCTTCGGTAGCTGCGATGGAAGTAAGAGGTGTTTCCAAAATGGGCGGAGGAGTTCCTCGAGCTATTCTGGATTCTCTTCTTAATAAGTTTTCGTCCAGAGGCGTCAGGATACAAATGTCTGACGGCGAGGTAAGGCTTACCATATCTATAGTAGTCGAATACGGCGTGGATATCCCCAGGGTTGCGGACGAGGTTCAGGAGAACGTTAAGCGGGCGGTGGAAAAGATGGCAGGGCTTGTTCCGTCTGAGGTCGATGTTATAGTGGAGGGCGTGCGCGCCCATTTACCCGGTGAGAAAGAGAGGAAAATATGAGGATAATAAGCGGATTAACACTGTTTTTCTACACACTGGTTTTTTTAGCTATAGGAAGCTTATTTATAGTAATGTCTCTCAATATTATTTCTCTTGAGTCGATCATTGAAGCTATTACAATGCTTTACGCTACTACAAACATAAGGCTCATCCTCGGGCTTACCGGCATATTGCTTATTTTCATCAGCATAATGGTGGTCCAGCTTGCGGTGGGTAAGATACGCAGAGAGAAAACGATAGCTTTTGAGAATCCCGACGGACAGGTGACCATTTCTTTAAGCGCTATAGAGGATTTTATTAAAAGGGCGTTGAAACAGCTTCCGGAAGTTAAAGACCTGAAGCCGAGCGTAAGGGCTGGTAAAAAAGGTATATCTATAATAAACAGGGTAACGTTATTTTCGGACGTTAACATACCTGAGATGACAGAAAAAATACAGACTATAGTGAAGACGCGTGTCCAGGATATGCTCGGAGTGGAAGAGCCTTTGAGTATCAGGGTCCACGTCGTAAAAATAGTTCACAAAGAGGAACCGGTAAAAAATCCGAATAAAGATGATAAGTCCACGCAATTCCGCGGCAGTATCGAATACGGAAATTATTAAAAAACAGAGGTCAGATACCTCGGCACTTAGCCAATAATATGGCGAATAAACTGGAGGATGCAAATGAAAAGGGTAGGAGTTTTGACGGGCGGCGGTGACTGCCCCGGATTAAATGCAGTAATAAGAGGCGTTGTCAGAAAAGGGCTTCAGAATGATGTTCAGATAGTGGGTATAAAAAATGGCTGGAAAGGCCTCGTTAGCCAGGACACTATGGATCTTGACCTTAACGCTATTGCAGGAATACTTCCTAAGGGCGGAACCATCCTTGGTACATCCAGGACCAATCCTTATAAAAACCCCGGTGATGTTCAGAAAGTCATAGACACATACAAAAAATTGAATCTCGACGCATTGATCGCAATAGGCGGTGAAGATACTCTCGGCGTTGCGAATAAGCTTAACAAGGAAAATAAAGGCCTGAATGTGGTCGGAGTTCCCAAAACTATTGACAACGATCTCAATGCGACTGATTATACCTTTGGGTTCGATACAGCAGTTAATATAGCCATGGAAGCTATTGACAGGCTTCATACGACTGCAGAGAGCCATCACAGGATAATGGTTGTGGAGGTTATGGGTAGGCATGCAGGATGGATCGCCATCCACTCAGGTCTTGCTTCAGGGGCTGATGTGATACTTATCCCCGAGATCCCGATAGACCTTGACGAGGTATGCGAGCTTCTGAAGAAGCGCCACAGCCGCGGCAAGCAGTTCTCTATTGTAGCAGTTGCTGAGGGAGCTGAGTTCAAGGCCGGACAGGTTGTTGTTAAAGAGAAAGAGCTGGATGCTTTCGGCCACGTAAGACTTGGCGGTATTGGTGAGATCCTTGCCGGTGAGCTCGAGAAAAGGCTGAAGATAGAGACACGTGTAACGGTCCTCGGACATATCCAGAGAGGCGGATCACCAACTGCATTTGACAGAGTATTGGGAATCAGGTTTGGTGTAAAAGCCATGGAGCTGGTTTTAAATAAAAAGTTCGGATATATGGCATCTTTGGCCGGCACGGAAATCAGGGAAGTGCCGCTGGCTGATGCGGTAGGCACGCTTAAGACCGTAGACGCAAAGTTCTACAATATGGCTCAGACATTCTTTGGATAGAAAATGAAAAATACAATCAAAGCGAAGATCGAGGAGAGTATTGAGGTTAAAGAAGACCTGCATACAATGCAGGTTGCGAATATAGAAAAAGCCTCAAGGCTTATAATTGCTGCCTTTAATACAGGCGGGAAAGTGCTCGTATTCGGCAACGGCGGAAGCGCAGCCGACAGCCAGCACATTGCTGCTGAGTTTGTCGGACGGTTTAAGAAAGAGAGGCGCGCTCTGCCCGCGATAGCGCTTACGACGAACACGTCCACGCTCACGGCTATCGCCAATGACTATGGTTACGACGTTACTTTTTTACGGCAGGTAGAGGCGCTGGGTCAGAAAGGCGACATAGCGATAGGCTTATCGACGAGCGGCAATTCTAAAAACGTGGTCGCTGCGCTTGAGAAGGCCAGGGCTATGGGAATGAAGACGATCGGCCTGACAGGGGCCGGCGGAGGCGTTATGAGCGGCCTTTGTGATGCGCTTATAGCGGTAGGTTCAAAAAATACGCCCAGGATACAGGAAGCGCATATATTGGTAGCGCATATTATATGCGAGATCGTAGAAAACGAGCTTTTTAAATGAACGAAAAGATAAAGAGCGCGGCGAGCCTTGCTAAGACCATCGCACGTCTTAAAAAGCAGGGGAAGCGGGTAGTCTTTACAAATGGGTGTTTTGACATACTGCATGTCGGTCATGTTGAATATCTTTCCCGCGCCAGAAAGATGGGCGACGCTCTGGTTATAGGCATGAATAGCGACAGTTCAGTCAGGCGGCTAAAAGGTAAAGACAGACCTATAAATAAACAGAAAGACCGCGCGAAAGTGTTGTCGGCTCTCAGTTTTGTAGATTATGTGGTCCTGTTTAATGAAGACACGCCTGAGAAATTGATCAGGAAACTGGTGCCCGATATTCTTGTTAAAGGTGCCGACTGGAAGAAAAAAGTTGTAGCTGGTGTCGATTTTGTGAAATCCCGCGGCGGCAAGGTTGCTTTCATACCGTTCGTCAGCGGTTATTCAACGACATCGCTTTTAGAAAAGATAGCGCGAAGCTGAGCTATGAAAGATAAGCTATACCGGATAATTGACGCAAACCTCAACCGATCGCGTGAAGGCCTGAGGGTGTGCGAAGACATAGCGCGTTTTGCGCTGAATTCGAAGCCGCTGACAGGAGAATTGAAATCTGTCCGACACGGCATATCGGATATAGTTAAAAAGATAGAAAAGCGCCTGAAGCTGCTGACAGCAGCCAGGGATTCTGATGGTGACATACTGAGGTGTTCAGGTCTTGCGAGCGAGATGAAAAGATCTTCGCTCGATGATGTGTTCGCGGCAAATATAGAGCGTGTTAAAGAGTCTCTTCGCGTTCTTGAAGAATTATTTAAACTTATAGACAATAAAAGCTCTTCTGAATTCTGCGTTCTGAGATTTAAAGTTTACGCAATAGAAAAGAAGGCACTAAAGAGGTTTAAGTGACACAAGTCAATATTGCAAGAAGCGGCAGGGTTTCGCCGGAAGTCGTAAAAGTAGCGAAGGATGAAAGCCTCACTACGGATTTTATACGAAAAGGCCTTTCAGACGGCACGATAGTCCTGCCTAAGAATAAAAACCATAACCTGCCAAAGCCATGCGCTATCGGCAAGGGCCTTAAGACAAAAATAAATGCCAATATAGGCACATCTAAAGATTCGTCCAGCATATCCGATGAAATAAAAAAGATGGAAGCTGCTATCGAGGCCGGTGCGGATGCGATAATGGATCTGTCTACCGGGGGCGCCCTTAATGCTACCCGCAAAAAAATCATTGAGAAATCGGCAGTTGCAATAGGGACCGTCCCGATATACGAGATGGTCGTCATGGGCCTCAAGCGTTTTAATTTTGTAAAAGATATACCGGTCGATTATATGATGAGCATTCTGGAAAGCCAGGCTAAAGAGGGCGTCGACTTCTTTACTATACACGCGGGCGTTACTTCGCAAGTGGTTAAAACGCTGAAGAGCGATCCCCGTATCCTCGACATAGTAAGCCGCGGCGGGGCATTTATGGCCGAGTGGATGATAGAGAATGATCAGGAAAACCCTTTTTACGAACATTTTGACGAAGTCATTGACATAGCAAAAAGATACGACGTTACGCTCAGTCTGGGCGACGGATTGCGGCCGGGGGCAATAGCAGATGCGACCGATTCACCGCAGATCATGGAGCTTCTGACCTTAGGCGAGCTGCAGAAGAGGGCTCTTGCCAAAGGCGTCCAGGTGATGATAGAAGGTCCTGGGCACGTTCCGATAAACCAGATCGAAGCTAACGTGCTGCTGGAAAAATCTGTCTGCAATGGCGCGCCGTTTTACGTCCTGGGACCGCTCGTGACTGATGTCGCTCCGGGGTATGACCATATTACCGCTGCTATAGGCGGAGCGATAGCTGCCAGCAAGGGCGCGGACTTTTTGTGTTACGTAACACCGTCGGAACATCTTCGTCTTCCGTCATTAGAAGATGTGCGTGAAGGCGTTATAGCTTCGAAGATAGCCGCGCATGTCGCGGATATTGCGAAGGGTGTGAAAGGTGCTATGGAATGGGATATCGCAATGTCTAAGGCACGCAAAGAGCGTAACTGGGAAAAACAATTCGCCATGTCGATCGATAAAATTAAACCGAAAAAATACAGAGCAACTTCAAAGCCCGGCGTTAAAGACGTCTGCACTATGTGCGGTGAGTATTGTTCAATAAAGACGGCAGAAAAGTGCTTTAAGAGGTAAATGATGAGTATATTAGTAGTTGGTTCAGTGGCAATAGATTCCATAAAGACGCCTTTCGGCAAACGCAAAGAAGCTCTCGGCGGATCGGCGACATATTTTTCCATGGCAGCGTCATTTTTCAGTAAAGTAAATATCGTTGCGACCGTGGGAACGGATTTCCCGAAGAAATATATATCATTGTTTAAAAGCAAGAAGGTAGGCACTGAAGGACTCCATGTGGCAAAAGGAAAGACCTTCAGGTGGGAAGGCTGGTATGATTACGATCTGAATACCGCACACACCGTAGCCACGCACCTGAACGTTTTCCAGAATTTCCGCCCTGAAGTTCCGAAAGACCTTAAAAATTCAAAATTTGTATTCCTTGCCAATATCGATCCGGAATTGCAGTACAATGTCTTAAAGCAAGTCACCAATCCGAGGCTTGTTGCCTGCGACTCCATGAATTATTGGCTCGAACATAAGAAAACAGAATTTGAAAAACTCCTCGATAAGGTGGATATCATTCTTCTGAACGACTCCGAAGCTCGTCAATTCACAGGTGAGCCCAACCTCATGAGGGCTGCCAGGACGATAATTTCCTTCGGACCTCGCGCCGTTATAATAAAGAAGGGTGAGCATGGTGTCATATATTTTTCAAAAGATTCACACTTCATCGCACCCGCATATCTTCTGGAAACCGTTTATGATCCTACCGGCGCCGGCGATACATTTGCGGGCGGTATGATCGGCTATTTAAGCCAGGCGGGGCGCATAGATGATCTGAATATCCGCAAGAGCATCATATACGGAAGCATCCTCGCGTCATTTGCGGTGGAAGACTTCAGCGTCGACCGAATGCTTGAGATAACGATGGAAGATATAGAAGCGAGATATAAACATTTTAAAGCAATAACGAAATTTTAATATGACAAAATTAAATTGCGAGCGTAGTTCAATGGTAGAATACCAGCTTCCCAAGCTGGCTACGGGGGTTCGATTCCCCTCGCTCGCTCCAATTTTAGCAATGATTCTGATGGCATCTATGCTTCCAGGATGCGCCACAGCGCCTAAAAAAGAGGTTGCTGTGGAAAAGGTGAGAATTCCGGGCGCTTTATATCACACAGTCCGCCGCGGAGAAACGCTCTGGAGCATATCCCGTAAATATGGTGTTGATCTGCGGAACCTGATCAAAGTAAACTCGGTCCTTTACACAGGAACTATTGAGAACGGACAGGTCCTTCTCATCCCGCGCGCAAATAATGCAGTATCCAGCGCTCCGGCTGTCCGCGCCGTTCCGGGTGAATCTTTTACATGGCCTGTGCGTGGTGCGCTTATCTCGCCATACGGTGCGACAACAGACAAGATAATAAATAAGGGTATTGATATAAAAGCCTCTCCTGGAACAGGAGTAAAGGCGTCAAGATCGGGCAGGGTAGTGTATTCAGACCATTTTCTTAAAGGTTTCGGTAAGACCGTTATCATAGATCATGGTGACAGTTATCAGACGGTATATTCCTATAACTCAGACATACTGGTCAATGTCGGCGACCAGGTAGCACAGAATACTGTAATAGCAAAGGTGGGCAAGACGGGCAGGGCGAAGACACCGACCCTTCATTTTGAAATACGAAGGGACGGCGAACCGCAGAACCCGCTGTATTATTTACCGCGCTAAAAAGAGGTATTATGTTCAGCGAACCGGTTATTGGAGAGAAATTTTTCGGTAGAGAGGAAGTTCTGGAGCTTTTAAACCGGCGCGTCCTTGCCTTAAAAGACGGTTACAGGCAGAATATAGCTCTTACCGGCCAGAGCCTTTCCGGCAAATCTTCGATAATACTTCATTTTTTACATATCGTAAATTCAGAAGGCTTTATACCTGTATACGTAGAAGTGGTAAGGGAGCCTTTCCGCGCTTTTTCAAATAAATTTATCGCCACCGTCCTTTATAATGTTCTTAAAAAGCTGGGCGCTACGGTCGAAGTTGATATGCCCAGGCTCCTCGAATTGGCTCAAAAAACGATACCCAGGACCAGCCAGGTTATAAAACAGGTAAATATCTTCATAGACCGTGGAGAGCTCGACGAGGCTTACATGGCTATGCTCGGTCTGACATCTGTCCTCAAAGAAGAGGCCGGCCTTTCCTGCGTAGTGATATTGGACGAATTTGACAACCTCGAACATCTCGGCATAAAAAATCCTTTCTTAAGTTTCGGTAAGGTCATAATGGTTCAGAAGGATACGATGTATATAGTATCCAGCTCCAGAAATGAAGCGATAAAGAAGATCATATCGGAGAAGCTTTCACTTCTTTTCGGTAACTTTGAAGTCGTTAAAGTCGCGAATTTCGATACAAAGACAGCCTCGCGATTTATTGATATAAAATTCACCGGCCTTGAAACGAGCGCATTCCTGAAGAAGTTTCTTATGATGTTTACCGACGGCAATCCATTCTATCTTGGCAGGATCGTGTCCCGCGCCAGAGAGATAGCCATCGAGAAGCCCTCGAGCTGCATAGATGAGAATGTTCTGGCGCAGGCGATACTGGACCTGGTCTACCACGCAAACGGGGTTGTCCACCAATACCTGATGACGTTCATCCTCAGTATGCTTGATACCAAATTGCGCGACAACTACCTGTCCATACTGACGGTGATCGCCGAAGGCTATAACACCCAGTCCAAAGTGGCGAAGGGGCTGAAGACCAAGCATGGAGACATCTCAAAAAGTCTTGCGCGTCTGGTTGAACTAGGCCTTCTTGCCAAAAATGGTATATTTTATGAAATAGAAGACGCCATGCTCGCTTTCTGGCTTAAGGCTGTATATCAGAGGCGTAAAGAGCTGCTCGTCGACGGAACTTTCGATAAAATGGAATTTTTCCGCAAAGACATACTTGCATACATGTCGGCATACGAACGGGAATGTGCAAAACCGGCTGCCCAGAGAATAGCGGAGTTGTTCAATCTCTTTTCAAATGAGCTTGTCTCCATTGACTCTAAACATATGCGTATGCCGCATTTCACAAAGGTTGAAGTCAAAGCGGTCAAAGATTCAGCCCCTGTGATAAATGCTTCATTCAGGGGCAACTCATGGGTTGCGAGGGTGTATGAGCGGCCGATCAATGAAAACGATGTTATAAGCTACATAAAAGATGTAAAGCTCCTCGGCGGTAAAGTGTCAAATAAAGTATTGCTGGCCATGGATGGTATAGATGAAAACTCAAAATTGCTCGCAAAAGAGCTCAGGATATCTGTGTGGGACAGCCTGACTGTCAATAAGCTATTAAATTTTTACGGAATAAAAAGGATGGTAGTTCTATGAGGATCTTAGTAATATCGGATACGCACATACCGCGCTCAGCCCATGACCTGCCGGAAGCCGTATATAAAGAGATCGAGAACGTCGATCTGATAGTCCATGCAGGCGATTTCGTAGAAAAAGAAGTATACGATAAACTTAAAAGTCTGAGAAGCCTTAAAGCTGTATGCGGCAATATGGATTCCACAGATTTGCGGCGCGTCCTTAAAGATAAAGAGGTTTTTGAGGTCGAAGGATTCAGGATAGGCCTGATACACGGATACGGTGCTCCGGCAAACCTGCTCGAAACCGTTAAGGGCGAGTTTAAAAATGTGGACGCTGTAATATTCGGCCATTCGCACGCGGCGCTTAATATTGAAAAAGACGGCATATTATTTTTTAATCCCGGAAGCCCTACTGATAAAATTTTCGCACAGACAAATACGTATGGAATATTGGAAGTAACCCCTAAAAAGATAGAAGGGAAGATAGTTAAAATATGATAAACGACATACCCGCTTTAAGAGTTGAGGGTGAGACGCTGCCGGAAACATGGGAGAAGGCGGTGCTGGCTACATGGAAAGACGGTCTGGACATAAAGACCGAATACGACAAGCCTGGCGACCCTCAGAGCAAAGACTGCACTATGATGATGGTTGTGAACAATCCGATGAAAGAACCCCGGATACACAGGGCGTTCCCGGGCGGGCTCGAGGATCTTGAGGTTTACCGTCAGGAGGTTGTTTTCGGGATACACGACCACTGGATAAAGCCCGAAGAGGGAAAGTGGACATACACATATCATGAGAGACTTACGGCATTTCCGATCGAAGGTGTGAGGATAGACCAGGTAGACTACATGATAAAGAAGCTCATCCAGACTCCGTATTCGCGCCGCGCTCAGGGCATTACCTGGAACCCCAAGACCGATCCGGTTACAGACGATCCGCCATGCCTTCAGAGGATATGGTGCAGGCTTGTTAAGCTGGACGATAAAAACTACGCGCTCAACATGAATACTCACTGGCGCTCGAGAGATGCCTTCAAAGCGAGTTTTATGAATATATTTGCCTTAACCGACCTGCAGAGATATATGGCAGAGGCGATCTCTGAGGGGATCGGCGCTAAGGTTTCGGTCGGACGTTACGTTGATATAAGCGATAGTTTCCATATTTACGGAAGCTATCATGAAGATTTCAAAAAATTCCAGAAGATGGTTTCGGGCAGGTCTTTTGAGGAACGGACATGGGCTACGTCGTTTGCGCAGCCGTTTTTTGAAGACGCCAAGGTAAAGCTCGAAAGCGAAAAGAAAGGGTAATATGGATAAATTGTGGGCGCCCTGGAGAAGTAAATACCTGTATCTGCGAAAACATAAAAAATGTATTTTCTGCGGAATCAAATCCACAAAATCCAAGACAGGCTATATCCTGCGACGAAGCACTCATTCATTCTCGATGCTCAACCTGTTTCCTTACAATAACGGCCACGTAATGGTAGCACCCTACAGGCACGTGAAGAGCCTGGAATTCCTGACCGATGCGGAGCTGGCCGATCTGATGAAGCTGGTCAATATAACCAAGAAAGATATCGACAGGAAATTGAAGCCTCATGGTTTTAACATAGGTATGAACATAGGAAAGGTGGGCGGGGCAGGATTTGCCGGGCACGTCCATATCCACATCGTTCCCAGGTGGGAAGGTGATTGCAATTTTATGCCCATAATTGCCGGGACAAAGGTTATTTCAGAGTCGCTCGATGCTATGCACAAATTACTCAAAGGCTAATAAGTGCTGAAACGATCTGATCTGGAGAAACAGGAAAACTTGCTCGCCCCTTATGCTCAGAAGAGCAAATTTACAAAAGGGCGTGTTTATAAAGAAACGGAACACGGTTACAGATCCTGCTATCAGCGGGATCGGGACAGGATCATATATTCGACCGCTTTCCGCCGCCTGGAGTATAAGACCCAGGTTTTTGTAAATCACGAAGGTGATTATTACCGCACCCGTCTTACACACACACTCGAAGTATCCCAGATAGCAAGGTCCATAGCCCGCGCGCTCGGACTGAACGAAGATCTCGTGGAAGCGCTTAGCTTGGCTCACGACCTCGGACACACTCCGTTCGGACATTCCGGCGAAGACGCATTGCGTGATATTATGAAGAATTACGGCGGCTTTGACCACAATACGCAGGGCTTGCGTGTCGTAGATCTGCTCGAGGAGCGCTACCCAGATTTTCCGGGACTGAACTTAAGCTACGAAGTGCGGGAAGGTATAATAAAGCACTCCACACCTTTTGACATACCGCGCTCTGCCGGATCGTTTAAAACCAAAGGCTCGCCCATACTTGAAATACAGGTGGTTGATATCGCCGATGAAATAGCTTACGATAACCACGACCTCGACGACGGTATTACCAGCGGACTTATTAAGGAAGAAGATTTAAATAAACTGAAGATATGGTCAGACAAAGCAAGAGAATTTAAAAAACGTTATCCCGCCGCAACCGATGAGGTCAGAAAATACCAGATCATCAGATCCCTCATAAACGCGCAGGTTACCGATTGCATAAAGCAGACCGAAGCCAATATAAAGCGATTTAAGATCCGCAAACCCGATGATACGACCATGATCCCCAATCGGATCGTTGCCGTCTCCAAACAGATGCAGGCCTTAAGAGGCCCCATGAGAAAATTCTTAGTTGAAAATCTCTATCGCCACTATCGCGTCGTCAGGATGTCGAGCAAGGCCTCGCGTTTTATCACGAGCCTCTACGACGTCTACCTAGATAAGACCGACCAGCTTCCTCCGACGACTCAATCCAGGCTTAAGAAAGAAGAAAAACACCGTGTTGTATGCGATTATATAGCAGGAATGACTGATCGTTATGCGCTCGATGAGTATAAAAAATTCTTTGAACCTTACGAAAGAGTATAGCTTTTCGCATTATCGGTAGAATACAATGTGTCTCGTGGTTCACAGGGACGCAAATTTTTCAACCATGTGAAAAATTTGCTCTGTAAAATTTCTCGTTCGCTGCCTCGAAATTTTAAAGCCCTGCTCACCACATCGACACATCAAATTGCTAAGTAGGGTAAAATGTGCAGGAAATGAATTATGAATTTAATAAACTTTTAGCACAGTGCTTTAGCGCTATTAGTAACTCAAATTCGGTAGCAGTGAATAGCAACCTAAATTAAAAGAAAGGTTTTTCTGTGATAATCAAATCATTTTCGCTAGAAAATTATCGTTCTATAACTAAATCAGAAAAATTGCCTTTTTATGATCTGAGTATATTAATAGGACCTAATAATGAAGGCAAGTCAAATATTTTACATGCATTAGTTTTAGTATTGCAGACTATTACTTCACGAGATTTCGCTCTTTACAATAGTTATTTTCAGTCTCATCGTTTTAAATTGAATCCGAGGATGAGATATCATAGCCGTGAAAGTTTTAGCTATAAGTGGAAGCGCGACTTTCCTTTAAAATTGCAGGAAACCATGCCTCGAGGAACGTCAAATTTTAAAGTTGAGCTTGAGCTAAGTAAGAAAGAAAAAAGTCTTTTTTTAAAATCAACAAAAATTGATCTAAAAGGGAATGCAATAGTTTCTATTTCAATGAGCGGAGATAATCAATTTAGAGCAAAAGTTTATGATAGCATGGGTAGGGAAAAATATATTTTAAATGAAAAGATTTGGGATTTCATTTCTAAGAGGATTTCAATCCAATATATTAGTGCGATAAGAACCTCGGAAACTACTCGTAAGATAGTTGAAGATATGATTGAGCGTGAGTTGGAGGTTTTGAAAAATAAAAAAGGATACAAGCGGCTCTTGGACAAGGTAAATAAAATTGAAAAGCCAGTTTTGAAAATTCTTTCTAAGAGCCTCTCGAAAAGTATAGCAGTTTTTTTACCTGATATTAAAAAAATAGAGATCGATGCTGAAGAAAGATTCAGGAGCATAGTGAGAACTGATTGTAATATTTTTGTAGACGATGGCACGAAAACAACATTAGATCTAAAGGGGGATGGCATAAAGAGCATTTTAGCTATTTCTATTATTCAGCACGTTGCCCAACAAAAGGCTTTAGGAAAAAATATCATCCTTGCCATTGAAGAACCTGAGTCTCATCTTCATCCGCTTGCTATTCATAAATTCAGAAACGTGCTTGAAGAAATATCAAAAAATAACCAAGTAATCATAACAACGCATTCGCCATTGTTAATCAATAGAGCTGCGTTAAAGAAAAATTTACTGGTAAACAAGTCTAATGCCGTTGTGGCAAAAAATATTTCAGAAATTAGGGATATTTTAGGAGTTCAAATTTCTGACAATCTAATTAGTGCAAATCTTGTAATTCTTGTTGAAGGCGAAGAGGATGTTGAGATATTAAAGACCTGGGCTTGCTTATTTTCAAAAAGAATAAAAAATGCGATTGATTGCGGGGTGATAATATTTGATTCTTTGGGTGGAAGTTCAAATCTTTCCTATAAAATAACTCAATGGAAAAGTCTATTGTGTGATGTTTTTGTTTTTTTAGATAACGACATGTCCGGCCGCGACGCTTATGAAGTAGCTGAAAAGAAGGGTCTTGTTAGTGATAAAGAGGCTTTTTTTGCTAATATTATTGGAATGCGTGAAAGCGAGATTGAAGATATGATAAATATCAAAACCTATGATAAAAAAATATATACAGAGTATGCGGTAAGGTTGGAAGGGATTTTTTTTAGAAATGATAAGAAAAAATGGTCTGAACGTATAAAAGATGTATTTCATCATAGTTCAAAGCGGTGGTCGGATCCGCTTGAGGCAAGAATTAAAAAAATAGTCTCAGAAGAGGTTTCTGTCTTGGGTTTAGATAGCCTTAAACGCGTGTGCATGCCATCTATAAAAACATTCGTAGTAACGATTGAAGGCTACTTAGCACTAAAAAATAAATAAATTCCAGGGACGGTCCAGAAGGTGCCACCCCATAAAGGAAAAGCGATGAAGAAACGATGTAAAAAATGCAAGGTGCCGCTGGAAGGGGTTATGTATAAATTCATAGCGCTGAAGATATTCGGTGTTCTGCCTTCACAGAAAGATCCGGAATTATGTAATAAATGCGACAAAGTAGAGCAGCGCGCCGGAGAATCTAAGTAAAAAAAGGAGGCAGTAAAAGTTATGAAAAAATATATAAAAATTGCGATGGTTGTGTGTGCGGTTATGATAGCGGGTTCATTTTTGTTAACGAATTGCGGATTATGCGCTCAGGATAAGCCGGTTAAGGTTAATAATACCGTTTGTCCGGTTACTGGCCAGAAAGTGAGCGGATCAAATCCTGTAACGGTCGAATATAATGGCAAGGCGTATAACCTTTGCTGCCCGGCCTGTATCGGTATGTTTAAAGCGAATCCGGAGAAGTATTCAAAGATAGCCGAAGAGAAAAAGTAAAGGACGGACGCGAATATAAAAATAGGAACTCTGATCGTTTTTGCAGTTTTTCTGATGCTGTCTGCTATTCCGTCTGCTGCCGAAGAGAGCGCAGAGAAAGAAGGGTTATTTTCGAAGGGAAGCTTCCTATCGGACGCAATAAGTTCAGTCACCGGTAAATTTGACACAATGGCATCGGGCGGAGAAAAGATCGTAAACGATGATGCTAAGGGGTTGCCGCAGAGCACGCTTGAATATGATGGTAATCCGCTAGGCAGGCCTCTACCCAAACCCACTTACCGCAACCAGAGGAGGCAGGACGAATGAACTGCTCAAACGAAAAGAGGAATAAGCTGATGTGCAATTGCAGTTATCCGGGATGCCCGAGGCACGGGGTTTGCTGCGATTGTCTTGCGTATCATCGCTCGAGCGGCGAGCTGCCGGCATGCTATTTCAGCAAAGCTGCTGAAAAGACATATGATCGGTCGGTTGAAAATTACATGAGGAGCAAGTGATGAAGAATAAAGTAATTCTTACTTTATTTGCGCTGGCAGTGGCTGTGGTATTTACGGTTCAGGCTAATGCGCGTG
>JBAYMS010000029.1:0-20388 GCA_041663425.1 Candidatus Omnitrophota bacterium | reverse complement strand
TATTGCCGATATTTGAAATAAATTTTATGATGCAGTAAAAATAGGAGAAGATTATGCATAAGAACAAAAAAGGTTTTACGCTAGTCGAGCTGATGCTTGTAGTTATAATACTAGGAACCCTAGTCGCTATGGTCATGCCGCGCCTTGCCGGAAGAACTGAGCAGGCGAAGCGCGCCGCAGCCAAGGCTGACATAGAAGCGAATATATCCTCAGCTCTCGATCTTTATGAAATAGATCATGGCACTTATCCCGAGAATCTCGAAGTCCTGTTAGAAAAAAAAGACGGCAAAGGGCCTTATCTTAAAAAGAGTGCAATAGACCCCTGGGGCAATTCGTATAAATATACATATCCCGGAACGCATGGTGATTATGACATGTACTCTTTCGGTAAAGACGGCATTGATAATAGCGGCGAAGGCGACGATGTGACTAACTGGGAAGTGTCCAGCAAGGGAGGCGAAGGCCAGGCGCAATGATCCTTCGATGCGGCGTCAACAAGGCTTCCCACACCGAACGCAAGGCCTTCACATTGATCGAGCTTACCCTCGTCACCGTAATTATTCTGGCGTTAGTAGGACTGTCTATTCCATTATTTAAAAATACTTTCTCGGATCTTTCCGCAAAAAATACCGCATTCAACATATCGAAACTTGCAAGCTATGCCCAGGAAAAAGCTATCATCAACAGGAAAAATTATAAAGTTATATTCGATTTCAATAAACGGACTTATCAGTTGTTTGAATCAAATCAGACACAGGATGGCATCATCTATGTTAAGGAAAAGGGCCGGTTCGGTAAAAGTTTTGATATGCCGCTTGGGTTGTCATTTTATGATCCGTCGGCAGATCTTGGGAAAAATACAGCAGAAGAATATAAAAAACAGATCGTATTCTATCCCGACGGCCATTGCGACCATATGTTAATAGGGATTATAGATAAAAGAGGGATGGGCTACACGGTTACATTGAAGGGGTTTGGAAGCCTGTCCCAGATAAAAGAGGTTGTGCGTGAGATGTAAAAAGGGGATATTGCTTCTCGAAGTCATGGTAAGCATAGTTGTTATTACGAGCGGGCTCCTTTTTGTCATGAAAGTTTATTCTACAGCCAAAGAAGCCCTTAACCGCTCCCGCGATCTTTTTAAGTATTCCCTTCTACTGGAAGAGAAGATATATGATTTTGAAGAGAGAGGAAATATTGCTGAGGGAAAGGAAGAAAATCATTTCCCCGATGCAAAAGATTATTCCTGGTCAGTTGAAGCAACCCCACTGGCTGCGGAAAGACAAGATATGAGCGATCTCTGCAATGTAAGACTGACCGCGTTTTATAATAAAGCCGCATCCGGATACAGGTATTCGATCTTTACTTATCTGGAGAAAAAGAAACAGTGAAAGATATGTTCAGAGAAATATCGAATAATAAACGCCGCAATCCAGGGTTTACCTTTATTGAGCTTATTATTGCCGTAACCATATTTTCCATAATAGCGGTAAGTATCTATTCTACTTTCAATGCAGGGATAAAAGTGTGGCTTAAAACATCGCCGATGATAGAAGCTAACCAATCCTTAAGGGTCTTTTTCAATACGATATCGCTCGATCTGAAGAATGCAGTTGCGTATTACGGAAAAGAGCAGACCCTGATCAAGCCCGGCTTTGGGCAGAGCTACGAAGGTAATATAAATTTTGAAGGCAAACCGGATAGGATCTCTTTCATAACCATCGTTGGCGTGTCAGGGCCTGACACATCCATGCATGAGGAGATAGTCAGGGTTACATATATATATGACAAGATTAACAAGACGGTGAAACGGCTGGTTGCGACAAGGACGGAAGGTCTGAATGAAGAGAACGCCAAATCTTTAGACATGCTTAGTAAAGTTGAGGAAAAAGACTTCGGATTCGAATTTTGTTATAAAAATGCCTTATCCAATTCCGATTATGAGTACGACTGGAGAAATGAATGGACGGATAAAAATGTGTTAAATATCCCGCGTGCAGTGAGAGTAAAAGCCGGCGGTTCCAGGAAGACCATTTTCATACCTTCGGGTGAACTGGGTGAAGAGATATGATGTATAACAGGAAAGGCACTATACTCGTAACATCGTTATGGATACTTGCCATACTGTCGATCCTTGCCATGGGAATAGGATTCAGGGTTTCTATTGAAGCGCGGCTGGCAAAATATAATATAGACAGTCTCAGGGCTTTATACCTCGCAAAGGCCGGTGCGGCCAAGGCTGCCTATCGTCTATTGAAAACCCCCACCACAACCGATTCGCTATATGAATCCGGCGTGTTATTTTCGAGTGAGGAGAAATCGGATCCTGCGAAAGCCGCCGCAGTATTTAATGATTCGTTGGGTGATGGGTATTTCAGCGTGGGATATAAAGAAGGCGGCGTATTTTATTCAGGAATGTCGGAGGAAGAACGCAGGATAAATATAAATACTGCGCCTGAGAATGTATTGAAGAACCTGCTCATATATGTCGGTGAAGATCCGACCATAGCTTCCTGTATTGTGCAATGGCGCAGTCCCGGGCCGGGTCTTAATGACGGATATTATGAGTCTTTACCGTTTTCTTATAAGTGCAAGCACGCAAAATTCAGTGCTCCGGAAGAGCTTCTTCTTGTTAAAGGTGTGACAAGGAATCTTTTTGAAAAAGTAAAAGATTATATAACAGTGTCCGGCCCGGATAAGTTTGTTATAAATATAAATACTGCACCAAAAACCGTATTGAGTACGATAATAATGGCGGATGCTTCTGCTGATGGCAGTATAGACAAAATAACCGCGGATTTCTGCTCTGATAAAATAATAGCTCTCCGAAACGGGTATGATGGCCAGCAGGGCACCAAAGATGATAATAAATTCACTACCTCCAATATAAATTTAGAACAGATATCGCAGGGTGCGTTGTCTGCCACGCAGTCATCCAACCTAACAAAAGACTTTACAATAAGTTCTGTCTACTTTAGAATTGAATCGAAGGGCGTTGTCAAGAAGACTAAGGCCGAGAAAAGAGTGGTATATATTGTCCAGAAGATTCAGGGAAAGGCGCCAAAATTAATATCTTACCGCGAATATTAGAATATCTGCGTAGCATATTTAACCTCGATAAAGACTATCTGGCTGTTGAGATAGGCGAAAATCTTATAAAGCTCGTGGAAGCGGATCTATCTTCAGGTAAAAGAACTATAAAGCGGCTTATAAAGATGCCCCTGGAGGCAAAAGAAGAAGGCGCCCTCTCCGACGAAATAAAAAATATACTGGAAAAACTGAATATAACCTGCCGTCATGTGACGCTCAATATCCCTCGCCATCTTGTAACTATACGTTTTTTGAAGTTACCATCCACAGATAATTCCGAAATATTAAAAATGTCCAAAATAGAATCGTTGAAATATATCCCTTATGCCGATGAAGAAATGGTTACTGGATGCAAGGTCATAGAAAAGTTTCCCGACGGATATTCCAACGTTCTGATAGCTGTAGCGCAGGCTGAGACTATAAAAAAGCAGATAATGGTGCTTAAAAAAGCAGGCATATCTGTAGATTTTGCCGCTCTGGGCTCTGAGGCGCTTCTGTTATGGTATCTGGAGAACCGTTTAGAGGCAGAGGATAAAAAAGTCCTCCTGGCCAACATCGACACCGGCCATATAGATATAAATATAACAGCCGGAGACCGGCTTTTATTTACCAGAGGTGTAGCATACACTTTAGATAAACCTATGTCTTCTGATCGTGTAGTTGAGCAGATCCATCTGTCTATGGCAGCCTATAGGAAAGAGTCCAGTGCTTCGATAGACAAAATAGTATTAAGCGGAATTCCTTCCCAGGCAGCAGAGCTTAAAAAGGCAGTTGCCGATACGGTGAAAGTCTCCGTTGAGGTAATAGACCAGATGAAGACCATGCCCGTAGATGATGAATCTTTCAAGACAGCCGGGGAAACGTCATATATAGAGTTGCTGGGTCTGGCATTGAAGTCCGAATCGCCAAGCGTAGACCTTTTGCCGGAAACCGTGCAGGAAGAACGCAGACTAGAGCTTATTAAAAGCAATATAATAATAGGCCTAGCAGTGTTGACATTGATAATTTTTGTGGCGTTCGGCACCGTCCTTAAAAAACTTCACGATAAGAACGTTTATATTTCACATGTCAATTCCGAGCTTGCCAAAGTAGAGCCGCAGGTTAAATTGGCGAAGAAGATGGCCAAAACGATAGATCTGGTTACGTCTAAGATCGCTGAGCGGCCGATGGCAATAGATCTGGTAAGCGAGGCCTTCAAGATAACGCCTTCAGGCATATCCCTCTCAACTATGGAATACGAAAAAGGTAAGGCTGTTACTCTAAGAGGCACGGCAGTGAATTTAAGCGATATTTTTAAATATGTTACAATTCTGGAAAAGTCATCATATTTTGAAAACGTTAAAGTTAAATATGCCAATAAAAGAATAGGACAGCTTACAGACGTTGCTGATTTTGAGATCATATGTCCTATTGCAAAGGCTAAATAATATGCTCATAAAAAATATGAATAAACGGGAGCAGACCATAGCGATCATAACTATTTCGTTTGTGCTGGTTGCTATGCTTTATAGCTTTGTGCTCGAACCTGTTTTTCGCGGATGGCGGGCGCTTAATAATCAAATGAAATCAAAAGCGTTAGTGCTCAAGAAGGATCTTGCGATGCTTTCATCCCGTAAAATTCTGGAAGCTAAGTATGAAAAATTTTCCAAATATGTAATATCGGATAAAAGCGAAGAAGAAGCTATTTCCGAAGTTCTTTCTTACCTTGAGAATTTATCCAGGACAGATTCATGTATACTGCAGAATATAAAACCTGTCGGAACGAAGGACTATGGCACATATAAGGAATTATTGATAGAGCTTACGTCCGAAGGCAGTATAAAGCAGTTTACAAAATTTTTATATGATATCGAAAATACGAAGAATATGATTCTCAAGGTCCGCCATTTTGTTCTCACCTCAAAAGCAGGTCAGGATGGGGCTTTAAAAGGCTCCTTTCTGATTAGCAAAGTAATATTAGAATAATACAACATAATTCTTGACAAAGTGTCGTGCTATGATATACTCTCTACATGGAGAGTGCTACATCACTCTCTACTTAGAGAGTATTATGGACGAAAAAAACATATATTTAATTAAAGACCTATCCCGCCTTTCGGGCCTATCTGTCTATACGATCAAATACTACCTTAAATTGGGACTTGTTAAAGAGATATCCAGAAGTCAGGAGACTAATTTTAGATATTTTGACGACTCTACCTTGGAAGCGTTGCAGAGGATCATAGCGCTTAGGCGGGAAAAGGTGCCTTTAAAAAAGATCCATGATATAGTAATCGGAGTGGCCGAGGTATGAGTTACTACGAAGCTCTTGGATTGACCAGGGAACCGTTTTCGACCAGTCCAGATCCGGCATTTTTTTATCATTCTTCAGCTCATTCCACCGCAATACAGAGACTTGAAATAGCGATAAGGCTTAAAAGGGGTTTAAGCGTAATACTTGGCGATGTAGGCATCGGTAAGACCACGATGTCGCGCGCACTACTGCAGATATTTGCCAACGACGAAGATTATATCTTTCATATAGTGCTCGACCCCACATATAAATCAGAATTTCAGTTCCTTACAAGCCTGGCAAAGATGTTTGGTATAAAACCCGATACGCGTTCGACTCTTGATTACAGAGAGGAGATTCAGAAATACCTTTTTAAAAAAGGTGTGGACGAGAAAAAAACGGTCGTCCTTCTTATAGATGAATGTCAGAAACTTTCAACGCCCTTCCTCGAAATATTGAGAACCCTGCTTAATTACGAGACTAACGAGTATAAATTGCTGCAGCTTGTCATGGTTTCGCAGATGGAGCTTTTGCCAAGGATAAAGAAGATAAAGAACTTTTTTGACAGGATATCTCTTAAGTATATAATAAATCCGCTCGACATGGAAGAGACGAAAGAGATGATAGAGTTCAGGCTTATCGAAGCAGGGCTCGATCCGTCAAGAAAGATATTTACAGACGAAGCTATAGAGCGTATATTTGACTACACTCAGGGCTATCCGCGCAAAACATCGATAGTTTGCCATAACGCGCTGGAGGCGCTGGTAATGCACGATAAGTCGATAGTCGACAGTGCATTAGTGTCCAGAGTAATTGACAGAGAGATAATATAAATGAAGAAAAAAGATTTTTCGCCCGAAGAAAAGCTGCTTAATCTCATAAAAAATAAAAAGCCGTCATCTTCGATACAGCCTCAGGATAATGTTTTCGAAAAACCAATGCCGGAGATTTCCCGCAAGAACCAGTCAAAAACTTCTGACGCCGAATTGCTGAAAGAGCCGGAGAAAAAGCCGGCCGACACTTTCGGCTCAAAGGCGGAAGAGCGCATATCAGGCATACTTAAAAGTGAAGTATTTAAAAGCAAAGTATTTGAACCGTCGAGGCTTAAGCTCGCGAATAGATACCTTATCATAGCTTTAGGCGTCCTTTCCTTATATTTTGTCATTGATCTTATATTTGTCCGTCCATATAAGAATGTCCAGTCTATAGTTGCAGGTTCCGGCAGCGGTCAGTCGGAGAGGCCTATATCGGCGGAGTCAAAAAATGCGGTTGTAATAAAAGATTACTCGTCTTATTCTGACTCGGTTGCCAATAAATCTGTATTTGGCAAGTCTCAAGGTGCTTCTGAAGTAGGAGATAGTGTCTCGCCGTCAGATGAATTGCCCAATGTAGGGCTTGTCGGGATAATCGCGGGCAGTAATCCTCAGGCCATCATAGAGGATAAAAAATCACAGAAGACTTATTATCTGAATAAAGGACAGTCGTTCGACGGGTATGTTGTCGAAGAGATAACGAATGATAAAGTGTCGCTGGATTACGACGGTAAAAAAATAACACTGTTTTTATAGTGAGGCAGGCAAAACGGAGGCTTTTATGAAGAGAGTAATTTCAAGTTTAATTATTATTGTTTTTACTATTATTTCCCTGACCGGCAATATTTCTTCTGCTCAGGGCGACATTCAGATGGACTCAGCAGCGATGTTATCATCAGGCGCCAATAGTCCTATGCCGCAAGTAGGCGGCTCGGATAAAATTTCCCTCGACCTTAAAGGTATGGATATAGTCGAAGTAATAAAGATGTTGGCCACAAAAGGCAACCTTAACATCGTTTTGTCTAATGATGTGAAAGGGCGGGTCACCATATTTTTAAAAAGCGTAAATATAATGGACGCGTTTGAAATAATACTTGCCGCCAATAGTTTAGCGTATGACAGGCGCGGCGATATTATATATGTTATGGCGCAGCGTGAATATGAGGCGATATACGGAGAAAAATATGGAGACAGAAAAGATGTAAAAACTTTTCATTTGAGATATGCAAAAGCGAGCGAAATTAGTAAAGCAGTGACGCAGATGAAGACTAAGATAGGTAAAATAGTCGTGGATGACGGCTCCAACACTATAGTCGTGATCGATTCTCCTCAGACGATAGAGCGCATAGGCGCGGCGATAGGTAGTCTGGATATGCCGACGGTCACAAAAGTTTTTGAGCTGCAATATGCCAAAGCCGCAGATATTAAAACAAAATTGTCGGAGGTTCTTACAAAAGGTGTCGGGTCTATCCAGATAGATGAGCGGACCAACAAAGTCGCTATCACGGATCTCGAAAGAAAAATGATAGAGATGCAGGTTCTGGTAACGGCTTTTGACGATAAATTACAGCAAGTCCTTATAGAGGCTAAGATAGTGCAGATAACCCTCGACGATAATTTTAAATTAGGGGTTGATTGGACGTCTGTCATACAAAAAGTGGGCACAGTAATGAAAGACATGAATCTGTCGAGCGCTTTTCAGCTCGCTGCGCAAAATGCATTCGGACCTCCGGGAGCGCAGATCGTTATTGGCGCGCTTGGCAGCTCAGACTGGTCGGTTATGATACAGGTTTTAAAAACCATAGGCGATACGGATCTTCTGTCCAGCCCCAGGATAACAGCGCTTAATAATCAGGAAGCGAAGATCTTAGTCGGCACGTCCCAGCCATATGCTACCAACACCGTTACTCAGACTACAGGTCTGGCAACAACTGCAACGAACCTTACATTCATAGATATAGGTGTGAAATTGTATGTCACCCCTACCATTAACAAAGACGGCTTTATTACGATGAAGATAAAACCGGAAGTGAGTTCCTCTACGAGCAATTATACTTACGGCTCTCCGGCGACTACGGTACCGATAGTTACCACAACGCAGGCTGAAACCAGTGTTACTGTTAAAGATGGGACCACGATAATAATCGGAGGTCTTATAAAAGATCAGAGGACAAACACGGTTGATAAAATACCTTATTTGGGAGACATACCGGTAGCAGGCCAGGCTTTCAGAAGGACGGTAAAGCAGGTGGTGAAACAGGAGCTGGTAGTATTTTTAACTCCGCATATCGTGACAGGTGAATATGATATGCTGGAGCAGCCAAAGACTTATCCGATAGACAAAGGCGGCTTTACTACTGACGAAAAACCGGCCTTTGAGAGAAGGAACGATTATAAAATGGATCCGGGTTTATTTAAAAAACCAAAAGCCTCGGACAATGCCGAAACGGGGAAAACGCCGGCGGAAAAAATAGAAGTTAAGACGCAGGACGATTATTTTTATGCGGTTAAGACTAATATAATGAATAATGCAATATTGCCTAAGGCCACCAAAGGTGTTTCTACGAAAGGAACAGTTAAAGTAACGTTTGTGTTGTCACCGCGGGGCGAGATTGTAGGAGTTCCGAGCGTTGTGAAATCGACAAACCCGGTTCTTGAAGAACCGGCTGTGAATGCTGTTAATAAAGCGGCGCCGTTTCCAGCTTTCACTAAAGATATGGGAACGGGTAATAAACGTTTTAGTATAGAAATTTCTAACGAACAATAGGAGACCATTAATGAACAAGGATAGCGGCAGGATAGTATTGATCTCTTTGTCCGTAGCGTGTTTCATCCTTCTTTATTCTACTGTGGCATTTTATGTAATGGAGGAGAGCGAAAAAGGCAAAAAGATAATTGTGCAGAAGAAGTTAAATGAAGTGACGAGCGAAAATCACGAGTTGAGTTCGAAACTTAAAGAAGCGGATGCTCTTACGGTCGAGCTTAAGACCAGGCTGAAGGCTCAGGAAGATACGATAGCTGAGATGACACAGCGTCTGGACGATGAGCGCAGGGCAAATACTGCCAACATGTTTAAGCTTAAATCCCGCCAAAGTGAAGTCAGGGCAATGAAAGCGAAGCTTGAGAGTGAGAAGACGCTAAAAGGCGAAATTGTCAAAAAGCTTGCCAAAGCTAATGAAGAATATCAGAATATAAAATCCCAGCTTGAGAATGACGTTAAAACTAAAGAGGAAACAGATAAGAAAGCCAGGGAAACTATTGAGAAAGAAGGCGTTTCGTTGGGAACCGTTGTAGTAGACCAAAAATCCCAATAGATGATGTTTCTGCCATGCTCAGTATAAAACCTGAGTTTATCGAAGGATTGACTTTTGTAATTATATTATGTAAAATCATATGATATAAGAAAATGAGAAATATTTAAACTATATACAAGCGAAGAAGGAAGGATAAAGTGAAAGACAAATCCATGAAATTAAAGCTTGGCATACCTAAGGGAAGCCTTCAGGAAGCCACTACAAGGATGTTTAAAAAAGCAGGATTTAATATAGGCATAAGAGAGAGGTCTTATTTTCCATCGATCGATGATGACGAAATAGAGGTGATACTTTTCCGTGCGCAGGAGATGTCCCGTTATGTGGAGGATGGCATCCTCGACGTGGGCCTTACAGGTAACGACTGGATCCTTGAAAATTCGTCTAATGTTGTAAGAGTGGCAGAGCTTATTTACGCAAAACAGAGCATGCGTCCAGTAAGGTGGGTCCTGGCAGTTCCTGAAGCATCCAAGATAAAGAAAGTTAAAGACCTGAATGGCAAGAGAGTGGCTACGGAACTCGTCAATGTTACAAAAAAATACCTTAAGAAGAACGGCGTTAAGGCAAATGTTGAATTTAGCTGGGGCGCTACGGAAGTTAAAGCTGCCGTCGGAGTTGACGCCATAGTTGAAGTTACTGAGACCGGTTCAAGCCTCAGGGCAAATAAACTCAGAGAAGTGGTTACGGTCTGTCAGTCGACAACGCAATTAATAGCCAACAAAAAAAGCTGGACTGATTCGTGGAAGCGGAACAAGATAGAGAACCTCGCCCTTCTCCTCAAAGGCGCTATACTGGCCGAAGAGAAGGTAGGGCTGAAGATGAATGTTTTAAAGAAAGACCTTAAATCGGTTCTTGGTCTTCTGCCGGCTATGCAGAATCCGACCATCTCAGAACTTTCTGACCCTAAGTGGGCAGATGTGGATACTATCATTGATGAGAAAACCGTTAAGTATCTGATTCCGCAATTAAAAAGAGCCGGTGCTCAGGGTATTATTGAGTATCCGCTGAATAAAGTTATTTATTAATCGAATGTAGTAGTCCTTCGCTCCGGGGTATAGATAGCAGTAGCGCGGGACGATTTGCCAGAATAAAATTGCAGCAAATCGGGAGGTGATAACTTTATGCCATGCGGTCGCAAAAGAAAACGGGCAAAGATGGCGAAGCATAAGAGGAAGAAACGGATGCGAAGAGATCGCCACAAGAAGAAATAGGATGCGGAAAATTTTAATACCCCTTGCAGTTTTTGTTACCTTTCTGACCGGGATTACTACTGGTGCAGACGGAATAACAGATGTATCTGCAAGGGGCCGCTCCGCCTCAAAATCACTGGCCCATTACACCATGGGCATTATTTATGATAACGAAGAGAAAATTGAAGATGCGATACGTGAGTATCGCCAAGCTGTATCGCTGGAACCCGATGTAAGTTATACCCATACACGCCTTGCAGCAGATTATATCCTTACCGGTAAAAGCGAAGAAGCGATCGGTGAGCTTAAATTAGCACGGTCTCTCGATCCGCAAGACCTGAAACCGCGGTTCCTTATGGCCCTTGCCTTTATGGCACAGGGTAAAATTGAAGACGCCAGAAAAGAATATTCGGAAATTATACGTGTTGCCCCCGATCTTATTGAAGCTTACATGGGACTGGGAATGCTATATGAGTTACAAAAAGATTATCCCAAGGCATTAAAGTTTTACAATGCTGCTCTGCAGCGTAAGAACGATGACCCGGCAATATATTTTTATATAGGCGCTCTGTGTGATAAGATGAATAACAGGGCGGCCGCTATAAAGAATTTTAAGCAGGCTATAAAAGCTGATCCTGAATTTGCGGAAGCTTATAATTATTTAGGATATATGTTCGCCGAATCCGGACAAAATCTGGACGAGGCTGTGAAGCTCATAAAAAATGCGCTCGAAATAGATCCGGAAAACGGCGCTTATGTCGATTCGCTCGGATGGGCTTATTTTATGAAAGGGCAGACGGCGGAAGCTCTCAAAGAGCTTGAGCGGGCAGTTCAGCTTGCACCCGACGAACCTGAAATAAGGGACCATTTAGAGACAGTCAGAAAGAAGATGAATAGATGAATAGACCAGATGTAAAAGAGCTTAAGAAAAAAGCTGTAGAGATCAGAAAAGACATACTGAAGATGCTTACCATTGCAGGATCGGGTCATACGGGAGGCAGTCTTTCAATAGTCGAAATATTAATATCTTTATATTACTATAAAATGAAACATGATCCGAAGAATCCTGACTGGAACGGGCGAGACAGGTTTCTGCTCTCGAAAGGGCATGCATGCCCTGCTCTTTATGCAGTTTTGGCCGATCAGGGATATTTTTCTAAAGACAAATTATGGACGCTTCGTAAACTTGGAAGCCAATTGCAGGGGCATCCTCAGAAAGGCCTGGCAGGAGTTGAGGTATCCAGCGGATCGCTTGGCCAGGGGCTGTCGATAGCTAACGGCATAGCTTTGGCATCACGCCTTGATAAAACCGGCACCAGAATATATTGCCTCATGGGTGACGGAGAGACGAATGAAGGCCAGGTATGGGAAGCTGCCATGACATCTTCGCATTATAAACTTGATAGTATATGCGCGATAATAGATTTTAATAAACTACAGATAGACGGGTTTTGCTGTGATATAAAAGATATGGGCCCATATGTTCATAAATGGATCGACTTTGGATGGAATGCGATAGAAACTGACGGACACGATATTGAGCAGCTGATGAATGCGCTGGATAAGGCCGAACAAACTAAGGGCAAGCCTACTGTAATAATAGCTCATACAGTAAAAGGGAAAGGTGTTTCATTCGTAGAAAATAAAGCCGAATGGCACGGGATATCGCCCAAAAAAGACGAATATGAGCGCGCAGTGAAAGAGCTCGACGACGCACTGGATAAAATAAAATAAAGGACGGTACATTATGGAACCATGGCTTATTTTCGAAATGCTATTCTATCTAGTCGCTATCGGTATCGGCACAGCGATTTATCTTTTAAATAAACCCGCACGGATGTGGATAAAATCAAAATGGGTTATGCTGGCCATTCTTTTAGGAACTTATGTGCTTGTAAGGCTGGCTATCTGGGGCCTTATGTCGCTCGAATCGTTTTATCAGAAGATCACGCTTGCGACAATGCCTATACAGCTGATAATGGTTGCGCTTAATGCCACGATATTTGTTCTTATGTATACGGTATTTTTGCAGGGTGGTATGGCAAAGATATCTAAATCAAAAATCAAAGGCGATCTTGTCGATGTGAAATGGTCCGACGTTATAGGCATGGAAAATGTTAAAGAAGAAGCTAAGGAAGTTGTCCAGCTTATCAAAGACCGTGCACGTGTAAAGAAAATAGGCGGTAAGATATTACGCGGTATTATGATGTTCGGGCCCCCCGGATGCGGTAAAACTTATCTTGCAAAAGCCATCGCCACAGAAACAGGGTTGCCATTCCTGTCAATGTCCGGAAGTGAATTTGTCGAAGTTTTTGTAGGAGTAGGCGCCTCAAGGGTTAGGAAATTATTTAAACAAGCTAGGGAGCTTGCCGAAGCACATGGCGGCTGTATTATCTTTATAGATGAGCTTGATGCTATAGCGAGAAAGAGAGTTTTTTCGGCATTTGGCGGGACGGAAGAAACGAATTCTACACAGAACCAGCTTCTTGCGGCAATGGATGGTTTGTCCGAAATAAAAAATAAAAAGGGAGAGGTTAATACCGCACAGAATGTTATCGTCATAGGTGCGACTAATGCTCCTGAAAGCAATATAGACCAGGCACTCTTGCGGCCTGGAAGGTTTGATAGAAAATTATATATCGATAAGCCGGGGTTGGAAGATAGGGAGAAGTTATTCGCTTATTATCTAGGCAAGGTTCAGCACGATCCATCTATAGACGTTGGAAGGCTTGCCCGTAAATCTGTATATAAATCACCGGCTGATATAGAGAATATAATTAAAGAATCCGCTCTTATAGCTACAAGGTCCGGCCGCGATGTAGTAAGGCTTGATGATATATCGGAAGCTATTGAGAGGGTTGATATGGGTATGAAGCACAAGCGGACGATGCAGCCCCTCGAACGTGAAATGGTTGCGTATCACGAATCAGGCCACCTGATAGTTCTTTATATTCTTCATCCTATCGATGACGTCTTTAAGGCATCGATAGCATCTAGAAGAGATACCCTTGGTGTGGTGTATCATCAGCCTCGTGAAGAAGTTTTTACTCATAATAAAGACAGGCTTTTAGCTGATATAAAGGTATCGCTGGGCGGATACGTTGCTGAGAAAATGCGATTTGGTACAACGAGTGATGGTGTAGCTGCTGATTTCAAACAGGCTATGGTAGTTGCGCATAATATGGTTTGGCGTTTCGGTATGAGCGATGCAGAATATCTTGGTGATTATACTGCTATTCCGGAGACTCAGTTGTCGGATAAGGTAAAAGAAAATTTAAATGAAGAAGTTGCCAAGATATTTAAACAATGCCTCAAAGATGTGGAGGCGTTGCTGCTTAAAGAAAAGCCGATCCTTGAGAGATTTGTAAAAGAGCTTCTTGAAAAAGAAGAGCTTGATTACGACGAGATAGAAAATATATTTAACGAATACGGAAAGTCGCATATAAAGGCGAGTTAAGATGGTGGTTAAAAGCCGTTCCTTTGGTCTGTTCTTTCTTATCAGTTGTTATTTGCTGTCTGTCTTTTTAACAGGCTGTGGCCCAACTTATCCTAAAGAGAAATTTGCCGATTCCATAGTCAGGGTCTGCAAGAAGGAATATAAGCTTGATGTAAAGGTCGGCACCGTCGGTAAAACAGTAGTGATATACGTTCCGCTGCAGGAATTGTGGGACATGACATTTGCCCTGACGAAACGCGCCGGGGAGGAGATAAACGACGTAATACTGACTGTGTCGAGAGTATCATTATCGACCGATGCGGATTACAATTTTTATGTTGTTATAGCGCATGATATACGTATTCCGGAAATACAGATTATAATAATAAAATCGGTTGAAGATGTTAAGCGTTTCATGCTCAATGATATTTCCAGGGGTGAATTTTCGAAAAGGATGCTGATAGACAAGAGGATAAATCCGCAGGCCAAGAAAGAGCATGCGGTAAAAGAAGTATTTGAAAAGATGGGACTCGATAAAAAGTGGCAGGATTCTGTGATGAATGATTTTTTTCGAGCGCAGCCTGCCGCACTTGGTGATATAGGTTACTGGAACGACAGATTTTATATAAAAGACATAGCCCTTCCGGAATTTTTAGCCGAACAGATCGCGGGCAGAATAAGAATGGAATTTTTTGAGGACAAAACCCTTTCTGAAACTATAGTGGTAAAATCGTCCAAAG
Source organism: Candidatus Omnitrophota bacterium (assembly GCA_041663425.1). Taxonomy (GTDB): domain Bacteria; phylum Omnitrophota; class Gorgyraeia; order 2-01-FULL-45-10; family 2-01-FULL-45-10; genus FEN-1322. Next base: position 5,540 of record JBAYMS010000029.1, on the reverse strand, counting down.
GGACTTATGTTACTGAAAAAGGTAAACATCATTTTCAGATAGAAGTCATGTCCGAACCAAAGTCTTTTGCGCAATTAGGGTCGGCTGAAATGGTGAATTCTGTGTTTAAAAAGAGCCTCGAAGTTGCTGCCCAAGTTCTCCATGGGTATCAATTTCAGGATTATGATTATATGGAAATAATTGATGAAACTTCGAGCAAATCGCTTAAGGTGACAAAAGAAGCGGCCGAAAAGTTCCGGACGAAAAAACTCACATTTGATAATATACTGAGCACTAATATTTAAAAAAAGTGATCCACAATGTAGGGGAGAAAATGGCAGACAATAAAATTAAAATGGCATCAACAAGAGATGGGTTCGGAGAGGGATTGGTAGAATCTGGTAAGGAGAATAAGAATATAGTTGTTCTTTCGGCGGACCTGACGGATTCGACGAGAGCGGCCTGGTTCAAGAAAGAATTTCCTGAAAGGTTTTTCGGGCTGGGTGTTGCGGAGCAGGATATGTTCGGTGCGGCGGCTGGATTTGCCCTTATGGGTAAGATACCGTTTGCCTGCACATTCGGAGTTTTCGCGTCGGGCAGGGCATGGGATCAGATAAGAGTGTCTGTGGCCTATATGAATCTCAATGTGAAGATCGCCGGCACACATGGCGGCATCTCAGTAGGACCGGATGGGGCTACGCATCAGGCCGTTGAAGAGATAGCGCTCATGAGGATAATACCGAACATGACTGTAATTGTGCCCTGCGATGCACTTGAGGCAAGACGGGCAACGATAGAGGCTGCCAGGATAAAAGGTCCGGTTTACCTGAGGCTTGGCCGTGCGGGTGTTCCAGTTATAACGAAGCCGGAAGATTTCTTTAAGATAGGTAAGGCAAATACTTTAAGAGAAGGTAAGGATCTTTCGATAATTGCATGCGGGCAGATGGTCTCGGAGGCTTTGGCGGCAAGCGATGCTTTGGCAAAAGAAGGAATAAGGGCTCGCGTCATAAATCTACATACACCAAAACCGATCGACCGGGATACGATCATAAAAGCTGCTATGGAGACCGGTGCTATAGTTACCGCTGAGGAGCATACTGTTATGGGAGGCATGGGCAGCGCTATAGCTGAGGTTGTGATCCAGTCATGCCCGGTCCCTATGAAGATGGTGGGCGTCCAGAACCGTTTCGGGGTTTCGGGCGATCCCGATGAGCTTTTCAAATATTTCGGTCTTAAGGCTGACGATATCGTCAAGGCGGCAAAAGAAGTACTGCAGATGAAAAAATAAATACTCCGGCATATGAGATCGATAAAATTAACCGCACATGCCAAAGTAAACCTTTTCCTTAAGATCTTAAATAGGCGTAAAGATGGTTATCATAACATCTTTACCTTATTTGAAAGAATATCCCTCTCAGATAAGATCATAATTACCGCTATCCCTAAAGGCATTGAAGTCTCATCAGATAAATTTATTACCTCCGATCCTAAAAATAATCTGGCTTACAAAGCTGCAGAATCGATCCTCAAGTACAAAAGGCTTAAGAAAGGCGTGAATATAAGGATAATTAAGGGAATTCCTATCGCGGCGGGTTTAGGCGGAGGCAGTTCCGATGCTGCAAGTGTGCTTTTAGGTATCAATAAGCTTTATAATCTGTGTCTTTCTCAGGATAAACTGCTATTTTTAGCAAAAAAATTGGGGGCAGATGTCCCGTTTTTCATACTAAACAGTTCGTTTGGTCTGGGCAGGCGTAAAGGCGATGACCTTGTAAGGATAAAGTCGGGAAGAATCCTCTGGCACCTCATAGTGTATAGTGGTTCCAAGACATCTACAAAAGACATTTATGATGCGTTTGACCGCAAGGCTAAGAGCCAGCCGAAGGGCTTGACATTTAAAGTTGAGGATGATAAAATACCTCGTTATTTGACCGGTTCGTCTGATTTTAAAACGTTGGAAAATATGCTCCGCAACGATCTGGAAGACATAGCGGTATCGAAAAATATAAGATTAAAAAGTATTATAGAGCGCTTGGCCTCTCATCTTGGCAGGAAGGCTATTATATCGGGAAGTGGGCCGAGCGTATTTTGTCTGTGCAGGACCGGAAAGGAGGCGATGGCAGCTAAGGAGAAGCTTTTTAAGGTTGTGCCGGCAGGGGAACGTAAAAATTGGCAGGTATTTATTGCAAGAACTAAATAAGTAAACTTAGGAGAGTATATACATCATGGATATTACGGAAGTAAAGATTTTTTTGAAAGAGGGACAGGATAAGAAATTGAAGGCTTATGCAACGATCACTTTTGATAATTGTTTCGTTGTCCGGAACGTAAAAGTGATAGAAGGCACTAAGGGTATGTTTGTTGCGATGCCGTCGAGAAAGATAAAAGATCCTTGCCCGAAATGCGGCTTCAGGAACGCGGTAAGGTCTAAATTCTGCAACCAGTGCGGTTCATCTTTACCGATGACTGAGCCTAAAGCATTCGTGCCTGGCGATGATTCGACAAGGCAGTCTGAGCATAAAGACATAGCTCACCCAATAACAGCAGAATGCAGGGACTATATCCAGAAAAAAGTATTAGAAGCCTACGAAAAAGATAAAAAGTCTTCACCATCTCAGAATGCAGTTCCGGTTTATGCCGGTGCTTCACGGTCATCACGTGAGATAGAGGAAGATACAGATATAGAGTTGTAATACAATTCAACAAGTCGATTTACAGAATCCCGAGGCTTATAGCCGATGGAAGTATTAAGCATTGCTCAGCTTATGGATTGCCCGGTGGTGTAATGGTAGCACACCAGCCTTTGGAGCTGATGGTCATGGTTCGAATCCATGCTGGGCAACCAATAATTTAAGGTAAGGTCATGAAAGATCCGGTAGCGATCATATTAGCGGCAGGCAGGGGGACGAGGATGAAATCCGAGAAACCTAAGGTATTGCACAAAATATTGGGCAAGCCCATAATCCGCTATGTTCTCGACTCAGTGAAAGAAGCAGGTGTCCGCGACGCAGTTTTGGTTGCAGGTTACGGGAATGCTCTTCTCAAGGATGAGATTGACGATGCCAAGATCGTGGTCCAGAAGGAACTGTTAGGTTCCGGAGATGCAGTAAATACGGCAAAGAAGCTGCTGGAAGGTTTTTCGGGCGATGTTCTTGTCGTATGTGGCGATACGCCGCTCATCCGTGCTGAAACAATAAAAGGTTTGCTCAATAAGCATAAGTTATCAGGCGCAAGCGTAACGATCCTTACAGCTAAACTTAGTGATCCCACGGGTTATGGCAGGATAGCCAGAGGCGAGTCTGGTGCAGTTACTGGTATCGTGGAGCAGATCAATGCGAGTCTTTACGAAGAAGTCATAGATGAGATCAATGTAGGGACGTATTGCTTTAAAGCTGAGGAATTATTTGAAGCGCTTGAGGCGGTAAAGCCGGATATTAAGAAGAAGGAATTTTTTCTGACAGATACGATCGGAATTTTAAAGAATAAGGGTAAATTGGTCGAATCGTATTTAACCGAAGATCCCGACGAGGCTATAGGTGTAAATACAAGAATGGACCTGGCATACTCAACTACAGTATTGAAGAACAGAGTGGCGCAGGAGCTGATGGCGCTTGGTGTTACTATCGAAGATCCGTCATCTACAGTGATATATCCGGGAGCGAAAATAGGCAAGGATACGATAATTCATTCAAATACAGTTATAGAATCAGATGTGGAGATCGGCGAGAACTGCCACATTGGACCGTTTGCCAGGATAAGGCCGAAGGTGTATATAGGCGACAATGTAGAGGTCGGTAATTTTGTTGAACTGAACCGCTCTACGATAGGCAGCGATTCCAAAGTAAAACATCACACATATCTTGGTGATGCAACGTTAGGTAAAAAAGTGAACATAGGCGCCGGTACTATAACGGCGAATTATGACGGTAAGAATAAGAATAAAACGATAATAGGGGACGGCGCGTTTATAGGTGTGGGCGCGATCCTGATAGCGCCTTTAAAAATAGGTGCGATGTCTATGGTAGGGGCAGGATCTGTTGTGCCGAAAAATCACGATGTGCCAAAAGGCGAGATCGTAGTGGGTGTGCCGGCCAGAATATATAAAAAACGAAAAGCAGCCGATAGGCGAAATAAGAACAATAGAAGGGGATAGATAAATGAAGAATAATATTTTGATCTTCAGCGGCAATTCAAACAAAGCCCTTGCAAATGATATATGTAAATTTCTTAAAGTAAAATTAGCTGATGCCGCTATTGATCATTTTTCCGACGGAGAAATACGAATAAAACTAAATGAAAATGTCCGCGGACATGATGTATTTGTAGTGCAGCCTACATGTTCACCCTCAAATGAGAACCTTATGGAGCTTTTGATAATGATAGATGCCCTTAAAAGGGCCTCTGCTCAGAGGATAACAGCCGTGTTGCCGTATTTCGGATATGCCAGACAGGACAGAAAAGACCAGCCTAGAGTCCCGATAACAGCGAAGCTTGTAGCGAATCTTCTTACGGTTGCAGGTGCGGACAGGGTTCTTACCATCGATCTGCATGCCGGACAGATTCAGGGATTTTTTGATATTCCTCTCGACCATCTTTTTGCATTTACGATATTCAGCGAATATATTAAAAAGCTTAAGCTGGATGACAATCTCGTTATAGTTTCACCGGATGTCGGCGGTATAAAAACTGCCAGAGCTTATGCCAAACGGCTTAAATGCTCACTTGCGATCGTTGATAAGCGGCGCGTGAATGACAGAGAAGCTGAGGTTATGCATATAATGGGCGACGTGAAAGGTAAGAACGCCGTCATTACAGATGATATGGTCGCGACGGCCGGATCACTGGTCGAAGCAGTCGATGCTATAAAGAAAGCGGGTGCTAAGGATGTATATGCCATGATAACGCATGCCGTCCTGTGCGGCCCGGCTATAGAGAGGTTAAAAAAGTCACAGCTGAAGCAATTAGTAGTGACGGATACGATACCTTTACCGGAAGAGAAAAAGTTGAGTAATATAAAAGTGCTCTCGGTTGCGTCTCTTCTCGGTGAAGCGATAAAAAGAATACACGAGGAAGAATCGATCAGCGTGTTATTCAACTAAAGGAAAGGGAGTGTAATTTATCATGGAAAAAATAATATTAAAAGCGGAAGAACGTGCCGGAGTAGGCAAGAGGGTGGCAAAAGATTTAAGGCTGAAAGGTCTTATTCCCGCCAATGTTTACAAAGGCGGCAAGGCGGCCACAAACCTTCAGGTTGTTGCCAGTGAGCTGATGAAGATTATTCATACCAAAGCCGGAGAGAACGTAATTATTACGCTGAAGATATCTGGAGAAGGCGCTGCTAAGGATAAGACCGTAGTTATTAAAGAGATACAGCGTGAGCCTATAAAAGATCAGATACTGCATGTCGATTTTAATGAGATATCGCTGACAGAGGCTATCAAAGTTAACGTGCCTCTCGTTTCTCATGGAGATCCGGTTGGCGTTAAAGTTGACGGCGGATTACTCGAACATATCATACGTGAACTGCAGATAGAGTGTTTACCGACGGCAATACCTGAGAAGCT